>NZ_JBGMEK010000145.1:0-5495 GCF_041447265.1 Microbulbifer epialgicus | reverse complement strand
AGTTCGGCGTTTCTCTTCCTGCGCGGAAGCGGGTAATTTTCTTGCATCAATAATATCCATTTGGGTATTATACAGAACTATAGAGCCACCGGGTTAATAAAGTCACTGGAATTGTTAAAAATGGGTATGCCGAAGGGCTTGATAAAGTTTATATGGAACTTGGCTCGTGTAATACTTAACAAACCTGTCAAACTGACGCTGTACACTACGCGTCTTTTTGGAGGCTTAGCCACTTTACCACAAAAAAGCGCTTCGCACGCAACGCAGATTACCATGGAATTATGAGTCAAAATCAACTCATTAGAATAAAAAATAATCTGTAATAAGCCAAGTGCTTTTTCGGTGCCGGATCTTGAAACTACCCTAGCTTTACTTCTTAGAGAAAGAACAAAAGAGGTGTCCGTAGTAGCATCCACATTGCTAAATGGTAGGGTGGAAAAACCCGAGAAGTATACAGGCAATAGAGTGGATGAGTTTTGTGTGGTTAATTGCACCTATGTAGAAGCAGATGCAATATAGCTCAGTAACGGCAACAGGTGAAACCACCTTGGAGGCTAGCGAGTTAGTTGATCTGGTGAATAAGTGGCCAAACTATAGAGAAACATTGTAGTGGCAAAACTCATCATCGGGTAGCAGGGGGTATCTAGCCCTCACAACACCCCGCATGCGGGTCCGCACAGGGCGTTTCACGGCGAATGGTGAAGCTTGTCCATCCTTCCCCCCAGCTCGTATAGCCCTTCGGATTTTAAGTAAGCATTGGATAATGCCTGATTAATCCCCGGGGTTCTAGAGCTGCGCCACGGACCATTACTGGTGATGCCGCAATCTACCGCTGCTTGTACATGAATAAGCGCTACATGAACCACATTATTCAGCCCGCCAGAGCAAGCTGAAATATGGTTAAAGACTGACTATTGGACACGAAATTTCACAATTCAATAATCTTGGAAACCCATATTCCATTGATTTGCTGTGCGATGACCAAGGATGGTTTGGTTTTACTGGCTGCTGCCAAAAGGCCTTTTTTTGTCCATATTGCGCTTTGCCCTACAGGAACCCATTTGCCAGTTGGGTGATTATGGTTTGCCATTGCTACCAGAATATTATGCTCCTTGGCATAGACTGAGAGAGCCTCTGTATCTGCAAGGTAACCGCTTTCTGATATCAGTGAGCTTGCTAGATAAATTGTTGCCCCATTTTGAACATAGGATTGAATATGACTAGGATGATTGGTGTCAGCACAGATACCCAAAGCAATTCTATGATGACCAATTTCAAGCATTTTTGGTTTAATACCTGCACTAAAAAATTGCTCTTCTCCTGGGTGAAGTGTCATTTTTGAATAGGTAGATATTGAGCCTTCAGGAGATATTATGACTTCTCCTATTGTAAGTTTTTCACCTTCTTTAAGTGGAGCACCTGCAATCACCCAAATATGATTTTTTATAGCTGCATCCGATAACTTTTCAAGGCGTACATCATCAACTGTAAACGCCAAACTTTCTGCCAGTTCTGGCTCATATCCAGTTAATGATAGCTCAGGGAAAAAGATTAATGAAATCCTTTCAGCTCCTGCTCGATTAACTGCTCTGACATGCTCCTGCCTGTATGTTGTTTTTTAAATTCCCTTTGTCTGAAGGAGTTTGAGCTACTGCAAGCTTAAAATTATTCATTATCTGCCTTTGAATTGTACTGGTTACACAAAATCATATACTCATCTTTTTTATAGATACTTCGGACACCAATAAATCGATAAACCACTTACCGTCTACATATCAACTTCGGTGATCATTTTCGAGTTTTGGCCTGTTTTAAAAGTAACATAAAGTAGCAAGCTATCATTTATGTATGAGACATCCGTGTATTTGGGCACCATTCATGCCAGTTTATGGTGCCAGAAAGAAGTTCGAAGCTTTGCACTAAATGTTTCAGGGGCAGCGCCCAAATTGACTCACAATTTCCTAAAGCACTGAAATAGTTTTTTTCGATCACTCAGTGTGAGTAAAAACCCAATGTATTGTCCGCATAAATCACAAACTAAGTGCAATATACTCCTAAACAAGGAAATGACTTGTAATGTCATGTATTTTCGATTGCCATAAGGAGTAAAAAGATAAAGGATCACTAGGGGCGGGAAGTATACCCTTTCTAGCAAGAGAAGACAAGGCACCCACACTTCTTCGAACTGCATAAAAACCCGGTAGACCTTGATCACTAATCAATCGATAGATTAGTGATCATGTCAAAAGTAGTGGCTTCTTAAAAGATTATTAAGTGTTGTTCACTGTGATAAGATCTTCGTAGGAAGCTATACGTGCGCTATGAGATGGGATGATCCTAGTAACGTTCAGATTATTTTCCTGGATTAATTTAGCCAGAAATGCACTATTCTCGCTCTGGGGTGGTAAGGGTCCGTTACTGGGGATCTCAAAGTGATCTGCAGCAAATATAATACCCAACTTTGGCAGGTGGACTAATAAAAAATCAATGGAATGTGGGGTCGGCCCTATATTGATGATATCAACTCTCATGCTTTCATCGTAAAAAGATTTGTCTGAACCAACAACGACAATATTAGCTTTATCTTTGCTAGATAAAGAATCAGAAATCACCCCCTGATGCGCTTTAGCAACCAAAATTGGGATACCCTCTTCTACTATTTCTTGTATTCCACCAATATGGTCGCTGTGATGGTGAGAAATAATGGCATATTTTATCGGCTTTTCACCAAGTTTATTTTTGATATGATTTATTCTCTGTCGAGCCCCAGATAAAGCACCCACCATCAATACATAATCCTTAAACTCGATAAATAAGCTGCTTTGACCAAATAACCCTCCACCCAGGTTTTGGGTCACCCAGTAAACTCCTTTGTCGAGAACTGTAGTTGCCGGAGGGGTTACTTTATCACCAAGGATATTAGTAAAAGTGGAATGTTTTGAGAATAAATCTCTTACAGGTTGATTCAATGTGTAGGCTTCAACCTCCATTGTTCTAGCTAGATCACCATTAACAGAATATGATGATTGGAATGGTAGCAAAAGCCCATCCTGTTTTTGATACTTACCAAAGAAATATTCTATTTTAAAATTATCAGTAGATCTCTCACTTTTAGAAATTTGCTTTATAGATTTATCTATATAGAGAGTGATAGAAGGTTCATTGTTTGGGTTAATTTGTATCAGGTGATGGGGCTTACCATTGTACAACTGCTCCCCCAGATACTTACAGTCATTTTTATATTTAATAGCTTGTTTTAATAAAAGTGTACTGTTTGTTCTTGTAATTTGGCCTGCTAGGCTTTGGAAATCGGTATTGTAAATTGGTGCGCTGGTCTCGCTGTAGAGATCCAGCCTATGGCCACTCTGCCCTTCAATTTCTGTCCGGATTGAGACCTTGCTGCCACCACCTTGACCAGTGTACTCCGTAATGACTAGATCTTTGGAGAAGTCTATGGCTTCCTTTTGGTCTGCGATAATGGTGTCCCAGGGGGGAGTAGTTCCGCGGCTCTGCCCACGGCTTATGATAGTCGTTTTGTAGTCTATATATATTTTATCAATAGCATTTAGGGTCTTCTCTCCACCATAAGCTTTAACAGTTTGTTCGATAATCATCTTTCCGTTAGTGTTTTTTTTCTGAAGCCCCATCTCTTGGCTGAATGAGGGAGAAGTTATTAACAAGGCTATTGTCGTTGTTATTATAAATGGAAAAGCGGGTTTCATTTTTTTCCCCTATTATTTCTTAATGGCCTTTTAAATAATAGGTCGACTTTCAATGAAGTATCAATCGAACTTCGGTCAGTTGACTTTAATTGTCGCCAAAAGGTTGGCGTTGTATGATTTTTTCTGAGAATTTAGCCTTTACTAATTAGCACTCTTTCTAAGTAATAGATAATTGTATATATATGAATCAATGGCTTAGTAAGACTCCGATATTATCCTTCTCAATCTCGACATGCGCAGTATGGACACTCTCCGCGTCCTGTGTAAGGCGTATCTCAACAAAGGCACTTCTTCGTAGCAAGAGACATAATTCAAGTAGGACTGTCTCAGTCTTCTGTCGTCGTGGAATCTGCAGCATTAAGCGGGACTATGGAAGCATGTGGGCTTATGCCTCAAGGCCCGTTACTGCCTCTTTTTTGTTTTTCAAACAACCCGGAGAACTAGCTAGGCCTAAACTGTCAGGGTCCAATGAAACTTATCAATGAAGGGGAAGCAACATCCCTAAGAACTAAAGCAGACTATGAGCTTTTAGAGCTGTGAATTTTCTATTCCTTCAGCAAGGCTAAAACCTGGGTTGACTCTTCCCACGAGAATCTCAGTCCATACCTCTCCATTACCGTTTTAAACCGCTGCACATAGATGGCCTGTACGAGCTTGTAGGGTGGCATCCACTCATCGGGGCCTTTGTCGCCCTTGCCCTGGTTCCGACCATTATCAACCAGCCAAAGATTATCGGGTCCTCTGCAAGCTGTCGCTTTAGCTCTATCGCTCAATTGACACCACCGTGCTTGTACGCCAAGAAAGTGGGGCAATGAATTCATCAACCAGGTCGGAAGCCTGACCAAAGATTTGGCCAAAGTATGGGACCAGAGTTATAGGTCAGATTGAACTTTGCAACCCTAAGCATTGGTGAAAGTAACCGAGGCCAAAGTGAATTGAACTAGCAGCTCCTGGCGGGTACTCAAGCGGTCGCCGTCTGAGTCAGACCACTTCGGCAGCCCTCGTGACGGTCATAGCCCCGCTCCTCTTTAGCTTCGACTTCAAGACAGCCGACTAGAGCGGCAGTTATAATAATAGGCAGAATAAGACGTATGGCGGCCGCTCCATTATTTAGAGGCATCGTACTAGGAGGTATAATGGGGAAACTAATAAAGGTTATTCCGTACTGGGCACCCAGTTAAAAAAGACATGGAAATCCAAAATTAACTACTCAGGAAATCCAGTTCGCCTCGCTATATCCTATAAAGAGAAGGCCATATTCGCTCAGAGCTATATGCGATTTAAGTTAGGCTGGATCTGACTTCAGAAAGAGGGAAGCCCCATTGAAATGAACGAAGAAATCCTACTTTAGTTTTCAAGAAAAAACTTCCACCTGGCTCCTGCCCCTTCCATCACAAATCATTATTGCGGGGCCTGAAATCTTTCAGAACGATTCCGGTAACTGTCAAGATCGGACCCGTTTATGTCCATTAATTTTTGAATAAAGTATCCGGAAATATTGATACAAGCTTCATAGGATTGTGCAAGTGTAGATTGTGAGTCGACCAGTTCAATAGGGAGACTCTCCCCAGCGGTAGCAGTATTGATATCAATCTCTGAACTGACCTCCGAAGCTTCCCAGTCATGCTCTCTTGTGTATGAGATTGAATCAACAGAGACGTCGATTGTAGATTCAATGGTGCCGTATGTCAGGATATTGGTTTCGGGAATATCTTCTGACACCCGCAAAGCACACTCAATCAAAG
The DNA here is from genome assembly GCF_041447265.1 of Microbulbifer epialgicus. NCBI lineage: Bacteria > Pseudomonadati > Pseudomonadota > Gammaproteobacteria > Cellvibrionales > Microbulbiferaceae > Microbulbifer > Microbulbifer epialgicus. The sequence goes on along the minus strand of NZ_JBGMEK010000145.1, from coordinate 28 downwards.
CTGGATCTGCCGGCATAAAGAAATAGCC
>NZ_JBGMEK010000144.1:0-5607 GCF_041447265.1 Microbulbifer epialgicus | reverse complement strand
TCGTTCAGAATGGACGCTTCATTATCAGAAACTTGAAAAGGTTTAGGTGTACGCATAGAAGATACATTATACGGACAATTCTCCATTAGTTACATTACTTTCCGCATGGACCACTAGGGACATCCCTCATAGTCAAAAAGGGTTTGTAATCTTTGCCAAAGCCTTGGCCACGCTTTTCCTTTTGTAGCCGTTTTAGAATGGTAGGTTCAAGGAGGCCACTGATTTCCTTGGGGTGGGAGTTTAAGAACAAAAAGCGACTATTTATTTAAAGCATCCAAGCTACACCTATTTCACCCAGCGCAGCTCTGGTTGCTGTGAAAGTATGATGCTTTATTGTCAATCTACAAAGCCATGTAAATTAACAATAAAGTATCATACTTTCACCAAGCTAACTTATTGATTTTACTCGAGTATACTTTTCGAGAAAAAGCTAAAGAATCATACTTTCCGTTTTAACTTTGCATTTTTACCTCAAAAACCGGACAATAAAGTATCATACTTTCTATATTTAGAACCTTAATTCAAGTTCGGATGCTATGGCTATTCCCATAGAACGCAGGAGATTCGCTTCTGTCGCAAACTTTTCATTTGACTGAAATACACCAAAGATCTGGGCACAGTTATCCTGCTAGAGCCATAAATTGCCGATAGGCTGGGAGGTTAGCCTGCTCTAGCTGCCCTTTTCGAATCATATGAGTAGCCTCAGTGGCAGCAGCTGAATGAAAGGCCTTAAACTCATCATAGGCTTGGTTATTCGCTTGGTAAACCGTTGGTCGTATTCAACGATAATGTTGAGATATCTGACCTTTAGAGAAGCGATAAATAAATAATAACCAAAACCCCACCAGAACGGGGTAGATATTGATGTTGGTTAGCTCCGTTTCTATCTACCGCTACCTTCTCTGGCAGCCCATTATTAACCCGACATTCATTTAGTGTGACAAAAAGTGCGTATAAATTAGGCATGAACAAGTCTGCTAGGTGAAGTGAGCGCAATTTTTAATTGCCGGTTTAATAGTAATAATGGACTACCAAAAGAAGCGTGTTGTTGCGGTTTCATCTCGCGTCTCTGAAGGCATGAAATCAACGTTTTTAGCGAATTTATCGACTGCACGATAGAGGGATACCCACTTGCCCTTAACTTCGATATGAGTCTCATGCATACGCCAGGAGATTCCAACCTGACCCTTCACCTTTCTGACCCCTGCGGCAATTTGCAAGGAGTATTTGACATCCATCGGTTGAGTGTAGCGTGATCAATGGTAACTGTACGCTCCTGCATAATCTCTTCCAGATCTCGATAGGAAGCCGCGTAGCGCACGTAGAAGAATAGGGCATACAGAATCACGTCTTTCGAGTAGTAAGCCTCTTTAAAGCTGATCAACGACACTGACCTTAGATTGCAGATTCAGAGCTAGTGTCTATGCCCGAGAGATAGGGTTCCCGCAAGGTGGGAAAACCGTGGGACAGAGCCCGGTAAAGGCATTTGAGATGGCCTGGGAGCAGCGAAGAAAACTTAATTTACTGTCCGGAAATAGTTGACCACTACAAATCTGAAGACACTAAAATGCTCTCACTGAGTACACTCGGCCACGACTGTCCCTACCTCAGCAAGGAAGCAGGGTAAGATCAGTAGTATGCATTTCTGTTAACAACCCAAATCTTAATCACAGATGAGGCATAACCATGTCCCGCAGCCTGAAAGACTGCATCGACAAGGCGCAACAAGTACTTTGAGTCGCCCCCCGGTTACCGGCCTACTCTACAGCTAGCCCTCTCATTGGCGGTGCTACTGACGCCACTCCCACTGACCAATTTCCAAACGAAAAATCAAAGTAGTCACTAACAATATCACATATATATCTATCTTTATAGACTTTTACTTCGCTAGTGACTAGAATTTTCAATCATTAAAATTATTAGTCACATTAAGGGGCACAAGCGTAATGCAATCTAACGAGATGCTTGAAGTCGCAAGGCTCGCGCTAGAAGGTAAGCCTTCTGACGTGAGGCTTTATCTCGCAAAATTAGTGCGAAAAGCACGTAAAGAGGATCCAGAGTATGCCTCGAAACTGGAGGAGCTATTAAAGACCGACCCAGCCAGGTCGAATGGTATTTTGCGTAAAAATCAACCACCCAAAGAGAATGCCCTTAGTGGAGAGGAGTTATCGCTACTTCGAACACCTCAAAATACGGTAGAGTTAGAACCACTACTCGATAACTCCTTAGAGGCTCAGCTTCAACAAATCTTGATGGAACGACTACATGCAAAGGAGCTTGAGCATAAAGGACTAAACCCTGTGAGCTCCATAATTTTTCAGGGACCTCCTGGGGTTGGAAAAACTATGACAGCCGGTTGGTTAGCCCATCAATTGGGGCTGCCTCTCTACGTATTGGATCTCACTGCTGTAATGAGTAGTTTACTGGGAAAGACGGGTAATAATCTTAGGTCTGTACTTGATTTTGCTAAAAGTCATCCGTGCGTTTTGTTTCTTGACGAAATCGATGCTATTGCAAAAAAAAGAAGCGATGAATCGGATGTTGGCGAACTTAAGCGCCTAGTAAATATTTTACTTCAAGAGATAGAATATTGGCCAAATCAGGGGCTACTTATAGCAGCTACAAACCATCCAGAGCTTGTCGACCCTGCTCTGTGGAGACGATTTGATCTTGACATAACCTTTTTCTTACCCAGCGAAGAAAATATCAGAAAAGCTGTGATTCAATTTTTAGGCGCTGATTACAATGAATTTTCTCACTTGATAGACTTTCTCGTCGACAGTCAAAAGGGTGAGTCATATAGCAATATTAAACGGACCATAAACAAACTTCGAAAACTAAAAATCATCAATCCTGAGGAATTTGAGAGATCTAGCGTTAAGTACTTAATTCCAAATATTGATGACCTATCACGTCAAAAGAGAATTTCTTTTGCTGTTAAACTTGTATCTGATTTCTCCTTTCCAAAACAAAAAGCTGCAAAGCTTCTTGGGGTAAGCAGAGACACCATCCGAAAAAAGATAAACGAAATTCAATCATAAGGAACTTGATATGGCGAAGAAAATAAACTACCTCATAGGGAAGGCTGAGGAGCTGGCAAAAATTACTTCGCCTCCTAAAATGGATCCTCAAAGCAGGGATCTATATACGATAGAGGAAGTTATAGAAAGGCTAAAACCACAGCTTGAACAAATAAATAAACAGTTTTCAGGCCTTGACGGTAGTTTATGCCCACGAGGATATGCCGTTGCCAAAATGACTCTGCACCCATCATTTATTGCGAAGGGGCATTTTCCTAAGCAACTTCTTCGTAATATGGGTGTAAGATCTATCGGAAGCAAGGCAACTGAAATCAAACCAGATAAATGGATGAGGAAGGGAGATCCAAAAAGATCACCATCAACTAGCTTTTTTATTGCTGGCAAAATCGAAAATTTCTTAAATTTTGAGAGAGAACTACTGAGCTTTACAAAGGATTCCTATGCAGTTCAAGATTTAATGAAGATTTGGAGTTTTGAAAGCATCCCGGCCGCCTCAAAAATAAAAGAAAATCAGTCGTCTAAACCAGGATATTTTGAAGTAGGAATCCAGTTTATTCCCGGAGGCACTACTGATTTTATTAAACAATCATTCATTGCGTATGCACGAAGTCTAAATTTTGACATAAGAGATGATCTATCAATAGAGGTTTCAAACCTATGGTTTGTTCCTGTGGTAGGCGCTCCAAATAAAGCTGTTGAACTTGCCCAACACTCTTTCGTCAGAGTGGTTAGACCAATGGCTCCGCTTCGATCTTTTAGGCCCCTCGTTCGATCCCTACCAGGTTCATCAAAGGCCAAACTTCCTTCCGCTCCTCCGCTCGCCTCTGATATTCGAGTAGCTATTTTGGATGGGGGCCTTCCAGCTACTCATGCTATAGAGCCATGGTTAAATGAATATCGCTTGTCTGATTCCTCTGCACGTGACTATCCGGGAGGAACTGATCATGGTTTAGGGGTAACCTCAGCTTTCCTATTTGGACCTCTACCTCATGATCTAGAAGCTCCTCGCCCTTACTCATCTATTGATCATCATAGAATCCTAGATAGTGATATAACCGAGGAAAACCCACTTGAACTGTATAGAACTCTGACACACATCGAAGATATCTTAATTTCTCGACAGTATGAATTTATAAACATAAGTCTTGGCCCTGATCTTCCAATAGATGACGATGAGATCCATCCATGGACATCGCTTTTAGATTCATATTTGGCGGACGGAGAAACATTTTTAACTGTTGCCGCTGGAAATAATGGTGAAAGTGACGAGTCGCTGGGGCTACATAGAATTCAAGTCCCATCGGATAGCGTAAATGCTATAGCTGTTGGCGCTTCAGATAGATCTGATACAAAATGGAAAAAAGCTACCTATAGTGCAAGTGGCCCAGGTAGAGCCCCTGGCAGAGTGAAACCAGATTTATTGGCATTTGGTGGCTCTCATCACCAATATTTTCATGTGTTGAATGCAGAACTTTATCCCGAATTAATCCCACATCAAGGCACTAGTTTTTCTGCTCCTTACCTTCTTCGCAAAGCAGTAGGTATACGCGCCTTGCTTGGTCACGAAATTACGCCGCTGGCCATAAAAGCACTTCTAATTAACTCTGCGCAAAGAAATGAACAAGACCAAAGTAAAATTGGATGGGGGAAAGTAATTGGTGAGGTTGACTCTTTGATTCAATCTCCAGAAGGAATAGCCAAGATTCTCTATCAAGGGGAGTTATTACCTGGAAAATATTTGAGAGTGCCGGTCCCCATTCCTAAGAGTGGGGTAAGTGGAATGGTAACAATAAAGGCCACCTGCTGCTTTTCAAGCCATGTAGACCCCCAAGACACCTCAATGTACACAAAAGCTGGGGTCGAGATCGCCTGGATCCCCAAGAAGAGCAAAGACAAAGAACAATTTTTTCAACAGGTCAAAAAAGCGACTGAAGCTGAACTCAGGCGAGACGCGGCAAAATGGGAGCCTGTCCTACATGCTGAAAAACGAAAAAATGGAAGACTGTTGGATGAGCCAGCTTTTCAAATACATTACATGGCCAGAAATTCTGGAGCGAATATTAGCTCAACCAGAGCAGACTCCATAAAATACGCATTTTTGGTTACACTGGAAGCACCAAAACACAAAGAAATATTTTCAGACATACTTGAAACATATTCAGAAATTCTTTCTGAAATTGAACCGAGAATAACAACCGATATCGAAGTTAAAGTTTGACCAGCGTTTGGTGTAGGGCGCTGTCTTTCAGCGCTTTTACTCCACTTAATCTCAACCCGAACGGCTATATATATTTCAATTATTATTGCGATTTTCATCCATAAAAAGTCTAGATTGCCAACATAAGTGACATACGTGAGGACTCTTACCGGGAGAGGACAGTGTTTTTGTAAAGGGGCATCGGTGAATCCGGTTAACAGGGGTTGGCCATTTTTACAGAAAGGTTACGATTTGATGTTTTATCAGGCAGCAGCGATCTTTTAACACCAAGGTAGGTATTTCAAAGGTAGTGTTCAGAATTCTGTGTCATTTCTTTACCATTAACAAAAAAGAGATGACCCATGACCA
>NZ_JBGMEK010000143.1:0-5631 GCF_041447265.1 Microbulbifer epialgicus | reverse complement strand
ATCGGCGAGCTGCTGCCACATAACTGGGCACCTGCTGCCAAGGTGTGATGGCCGGACGCTTACGATTAACCGCCCACTAGTTGACTCGATGGCTATGGCTGAACTCTAAGCCAAGCTTAGAGGTCGACGGGTCCTCCTGAGAGGCTAACACACGGGTAATTCGGACCCCGATCTGTTAACAGATATCTGATTTTTCCTAGGGGGGTTATACCCTCCTTAGAGTCAGTCAGGGGCAAACCCCTAGTTCGGGGTTTGGTGTTCTGACCAGCTGAACCCACGGGGGGTAGGTTGGATATCTGGCAGCCTTGTATCCGGCACTGCCGTTCTAGCTTAGATTTCACAATGGCTTAATTCAGGTAGGGGGGAGTGATAATTAAGTAGTTGTTCTGGGCGTTTCAAACCGACAAAGCGTCGGTTTTGGTCTGGCAGTGAAAACCGGTGATTTGCCGGTTTTGGTTTAACTCTCAAAACCACCAGCCCTGTGGTTTTGGAGGTGATGAAACATAGGCGACCTGAATACTGAGGTGACGTCGCGATTCGCGGCTCCATCTTATGCGCTCAAGAAGCCGTTCCTGCTCAAGCCGATCCCCTGTCGAATGCTAGCCAAACCGCCAGATTCGCGGTTTGAGGTATATGGATACTGGCCAAGACTAAGGTCAAATCAGATGAAATGGCAGGGTGTGTATAGAGGCTCTTTTTAGTGGTATGCCCTATTGTTGAGTGCCTTTAATTGAGGAGCAGGAATTCAAAGTGGTGCTACATTTGGTGCTACTTTTTTCAGGATTGTATCCAGAGGCCCTGGAATCACTAGCTTTCCAGCCGTTTTTCGAGTCCGGCCTCTTACCATCTCTCAAACCCGCGTCAGCCCTAGCTTTCGCGGGTTTTTCATTTCCCCCTCGGCACCTCCAATTTTTTTAGAAATGGCGCTTAAATTCCCCAGAGTGTCCACATTGTGTCCACACAGAAATTTTTTGGTCCGTATTTGGCCCAGCTGCGAACACCAGATATCTGCCCCCGGCTTTGATGAAACTCTTCTTCAATTCTCTTCAAAACTCTTCAATGTGTGAAAAGCCAACTTGCCCTGGAGCCCGCACCAGCTCACAGCCCGTCGTCATTCTCGATTTCACCAACTAAAAGAACGCCAAAAATCGGCAGGCGTGGGGAGGAGTGACCGGCGCCCCTTTTTGCTGCACAATTATTGATCACAGACAATCAGAGGGAACTGGTAATGCGAATTTTTACGGGGTTTTTAAAGGTAAGTGCGTGTTTGGTCGCTTTATCGGGTTGCCAAGACGCAAAGAAGAAAATTGAAACCTATCCAACGATAGATAACCTAGTAGAAATTGAATCAGATCGACTCAAAATCATAGAAGCCAGGAGCGCTGATGACGGCATCCAGATTGCGCTAGGTGAATCATCTAGCAACCGCTGTAATATTCAAATCCAAAATAAAAAATTAGGGTCAAAAATTATGTACAACTCCTTAGAGCATCACCCCGAAGGAGTTAAAGCCAGCTGCCAATGGAACGGTAACTACTTCAAGCAGTCTCGCAGGCACTTCACCTCCCTTGCTCTAAGGCTTGAAGAGGATTCAATTACTATTGACCTTCAACTAGTTGATCCAGGCAACAATCATTTTTTAGCTTTTACACTCTTTGAAACCCCATTATCAAACCAACTAAAAACGATAGGACAGATGTAAAGTGGGATTAATCTATCACTACACTGATATTAATGGACTTCACGGAATTATCGGTGAAGGTGAATTTTGGCTAACTGACAATCGCTTTCTCAATGATCACACCGAGGGGCAATATGCACAAAATATATTAAATAAATTTTCAGATGAAATATTAAGAGACTGCAATAAAAATTACGCCCTTAATATCTTCTCACAACTTAATCAGGAGAGCCAAGCAAATAAAAAAGGTAGGGTGTATGTTGGATCATTTTCTGAAAAAAATATACTAAGCCAGTGGCGCGGCTACTGCCCCAAAGAAGGCGGTTACTGTATTGGGTTTGATGAAGCCCAGCTGAAAGACAGGCGCGGCTTTCAAATTGAAAAGTGTAATTACGACGAAAAAAAGACAATTAGCCAGTGGAAGAAACTAGCAAATGACATTAATGAACAATATGAAAACGGCCTCAGAATAGAGAGGTTTTTAGATAATGAAGATTTACAGTCGAAGAGACATATATTTACAAGCGACGACTGGGAAGTAGCCTACTCTGTACTCCATCAAGCCTACTGCTCAAATGAAATATACAAAATTAAAATGACCAACAAACACCCTGACTACATAGATGAGAGAGAAACAAGAATATTTAAATTCACATCACCAAAAACCATAAGCGAGAAAAACGAAAGCGGTCACGATAAATTTAGAGTGAGACTAGAGGATGAAACAGAAGTTCACTTCAGGAAGTCTAATGGAGGGCTAATACCTTATATCAAACTTCAAAATATCGAAAGCCTCATTAAGAAAGTATACATCGGACCTCAGGGCAATCCAGATCTAAGCTTGTTATCGCTAGAAGAGTTCATGGTTCATAACAAAAAACTGAAATTCGATATAGAAAAATCTGACACACCGCTTCGATAACAAATGAGAATAGGGACTCAAGCAAAATAGATATCCCGCCCATTGAAAACCAAAAATTAAAGCTAACTGTTTCTGGATAAATAAAAGGATATTAAAGAAGAGTCGGAATATGTGCAAATATCTTCACGAAAAAATGGTCAGCACACTAACCAAATATGAAGTAAAAGAAGACGCCTCACTTTGGGAATACCCCTTATTCACATACACACTGTATATAGGAATAATTGCCACGCTCGCTTCAATAGTAGTGATTTCTATATTACTGGGAGTTCAAACAGGTGGAGAGAATGCAAGATATGAATCTTGTATGTCTATGACTTGCATAAACAATATTTTTATATATTTTGCGCCTGCAATAAAAATAGGCGCAGGTTTTCTTGCAATCCTTGGTATTATTGCTCTTATATTTCGTAGCGAGCAAACAGCCACTCAAATTTCAAACTCTAACAAATCACTCCAATATGATATAGCTAGAAATAGTAAACTATGGGAGCATGAACAACTAAAAACGGCCTTTAGTCAATACTTTCAGCACAAAGAAACTTTCTTAAAGCTCATGGAAAGAATTGAAAGTCAACTTGGAATTTCATTCCTAGATAAGACATCACTTTATAGAGATTGGTTTCCCTTCTGTTCTGTAAAAAAATTCGACATTGAACCCCCCCCAACTTAATGGGCCAGCGAAAGCGGCACTATATTTAAATAAGTTTACAGAAAAATCAAATGAACGCCTTGCAACATCAGGGTTCTCTGAAGAACATATTCAGGAACAAAAGAGGGTTTTAGGAAATGCAGTACATACATTAAGTATTAGACCGGGAACGCACTTTCAAAGAGTAAACATGCCATATACTAGCATTGGCACTATCTTTACAGGCCTAGTTCAAATAACCAATTTGATTCTAGAGATAACTTCCAACGAATTAAATTTAAACTTTGATGCATCTGAAATGGAACACATTTATGATGATGCATTAAGTCTTTTCCAGCTTACCCGAAAACAGAAAGATATTTCAAGCGACCGAATCTTAGTATGTACATTTGGACGTTGGGCTGAGGAGCTGAATAGGCCAATTCTGATATGGTGGGAAGCTGAAGTAGAACAACACATGAAAATCTTTTCCTGCCCAAAGATAAAAAAATATACCACCCCCTCTTTTTTGAAACTATAGACCAAATGAGGAAAGGTAACTTGGCTGATTGCATTGAGATCACAGATATAGAAGAGGAATGGTCTTAACGAGTCAGTGAAAGCAACCTCTCGATAAATTAAAGCAATCAAGCCTCACAGAGGAAATTTAAAAAACTTAACATATAATGCAATAATTTTTTTACTACTAGAAATTGAAAGCTGATGAGCGCCACGATTCACCCTGGCGCTCACTTAGTTATAATTTTTTACAGCCGCCTCTCACTGAGAGCAATTTCGCATCTCTAAAACCCCACCCCACCTTATCGAATACTCGGTATAGTTTCCGGTCACGATATCCAAAATCTGCAACCAAGAATAAAACTCTGCTTTCTTAGACTTCGCAATCTCTTCTGCCAGCTCCTTTGCCGCCGCTTCAGTGGGCGCAGAGTCTCTAAAACTCTTAGCTCCGCCATTCATCAAGTGAACCCGTTCTGCGAATATGGCATATCTGTTTATCTTATTTTTCATAACTTCTCTCCTTTTAAGTGTATAACCAGCTTAAGCCAGTACAGCCTCAAGCTGAGATTTCAAACTATCCGCACTACTCTTGTGACCATTAATCGCCGCCTCTTGTGTTGGTTTCTGCCCGTTGGCGGGGTGCGAGTGCGTCGCGAGGGTGGCGGCCAGTGCCGACACTACGCCGATTAAATCCTCTAGCACTTTCAGCACGTTTAAAGATTCACTACCTAACCAAACCTTGCCACCGTCTTTTACTTTGATAGTTTGGCGGACCTTGGCCACTGATTCGCGAATATTTCCGATTTGTTCCTTTATGTCGCGGCCCGCTGAAATATTAATATCACTGGCTGTTGTAATATTTAGATTGTCCAGCGCGGATAAGTTCAGGCCGCCAGCAGATAAGAAACGTAAAGCTCCAAGGACTTCAATTATTTTTACGCCGGCCACCTCTTCTACGGAATGTTCCCGTACTTGTCGGCATTCACTGTCGCAGCTCGCTATAATTTCGGCGGCCTCGGTAATTCTGCGTAATGATTTCTCGCGTATATCGCCGTGGGTTTCGCGGCTCCACTCAGCACTGGCATTGACTTTTTGCCGCACTGAGTCGCTTTGCTGCCAAATTAAATCCTCACGCTCGAGCGCTGGAACGCCGACTTCACGGGATAACACGGTACGAATAAAGGGCTGATCTGGTTCGCCATAGGCAAAAGCCAATTCAATCACCGTGCCCGGTTGCGGAAACCCAAAGGCTCCGCGCTCATTGCCAGCATATTGCAGTGGCAGCGGTACACTACGAAAAATCGGCAACCGATTATCGGCTTTGCCTTCAGGGGTTAACACTTGTACATCCACGCCATAGCGCGGGCGAAATTCTTCTGCCAGCTCCGGCTTTTCCATTGGGTCACTGATTGCTACTACTCTGGCCAATATCGGTAAATGTAAACCGCTGTTTATTTCCAGGTAGAGCCGGCTGATATTGACAATTCTAGTTCCACCTTCATGGCGGCTTCTGTGAGTTGCTTGATCAGAGGAGTTAGAATGCTATCTTTGTCACTGAGGTCTTTGCCTTCACGCAAGGCCTTGATGGCAGTATCCATATCGAAAGTGGGTTTAGTCATGGGTCATCTCTTTTTTGTTAATGATAAAGAAATGACACAGAGTTCTGAACACTACCTTTACTAGCAGGAGCGGTTACATAGCATTATTTACACACTCTCAATGTGTGCTCTGAATTTTCCCAACCTCGCCAATGCTGGAACCATTCAACTTTACTATTGGTATTAACCCGGTGGCTCTATAGTTCTGTATAATACCCAAATGGATATTATTGATGCAAGAAAATTACCCGCTTCCGCGCAGGAAGAGAAACGCCGAACT
>NZ_JBGMEK010000142.1:0-5742 GCF_041447265.1 Microbulbifer epialgicus | reverse complement strand
TTGTCGATTTCACAGCTACAGTGGCTGCTTTCCGGGTTGGACTTTACTCAGCAAGAAGAACCAGAAAAACTCTATTTTTCACGCTTTTATTGATACGTATAGAGCCTGGAAGATAGTTCCCCATGGTATAATCCACGCATAAATTAACATCGGAAAACCCAATGGCTACCGGTGATACGCTACAGTGCCAGGTTGAACAGCTTACATGTGAACTCAAACTCTCGCTCCAACGATGCGAGCAGTTTGAAAAAGCTTACGATCAGCTATTGTTTCAATTCAAACAACTACAGCGCTCTCTCTTTGGCCGACGCTCTGAGCGATACGAAGACCCTGATGATCCCCAGGGATTGCTATTCGAAAGTGCGGAAGCTCGGGATGATGGCTCTGTAGAGGAAAATGATGCTGATGGCAACAAAGACCAGGATGATGTGGTTAGTATTGCGGCACACAAGCATCTCAAAAAAACAAAGAGGACCTTTGTCAAGCACCTACCAAGAAAAGAGGTGGTAATCCCTGTCTCAGAACAGGATAAAACCTGTGCATGTGGCCGCCAAAAGAATCTGGTTGATTACGAACGCCATGAGCGCTTGAACTACATACCCCCGGTATATGAGGTGATTGTCGAGTTGCGGGAGAAGCTTGCCTGTCCCAAAGGCTGTGCAGGCCAAATAGTTACTGCTCCCAAGCCAAAGCATATCCTGCCCAAGAGTAAGTTTACCGAGTCCGTTCTAGCCCATCTCATAGCCAGCAAGCTTGATGATCGACAGCCGTTCTATCACCTGGAAAAACAATTTGAGACCCGTGCCGGCTTTAGCTTTCCCCGTCAAACCATGGCTCGTACTGTTATCGATTGTGCTACTCCCCTACAACCACTGATCAATTTGCTAAAAGACGGGGTCATTGGCTACGATATCGGGGCTTTGGATGCCACATCACTGCAAGTTCTTAATGAACCTGGCCGGCCAGCAAGCAGAAAATCTTATGCCTACTGTTTCCGAGGTGGCCCTCCAGGAAAGGAAGCGATCCTCTACGAATATAATGCCGTTGATCACAAAGATTTCGTAAATGGCTGGTTTGCCGGCTTTACAGGCACGCTGCATTGCGATGCTGATCCATTTTTTGAGTTGTTGTTTGAGCAAACAGCTGTAAACCCAAGTCACTGCAATGCACATGCCCGGCGAAAATTTGAATCCATAGCGAGAGCGGCGCAAGGGGACGGGCTGGCAAAACGGGCAATGCAGTTTTATAAGAAGCTCTATCGGGTTGAGAGGAAAGCCAAAGAGAATCAGCTGACCACAAAGCAGCGCCACAATTTGCGACAAGAGGAGTCCAGGCCGATTATGACGGCCTTTAAGTGCTGGCTGGATGAGCACTATCTGCAAGTGCTACCCAAATCCCCGCTGGGTAAAGCAATGAATTACTGCCTGAAATATTGGAATGGGCTATGTGCATTCCTCAGCGATGGCCGCTTAGAAATCGACAACAATTTGACTGAACAGGAAATCAAACCCTTTGTGATGGCTCGTAAGAACTTCCTGTTTGCATCTTCGGTCAATGGCGCTAAAGCACTGTGCTTACACTTCAGTTTGATTCGCACTGCTAAACACCACGGCCTTGACCCCTACAGGTATTACGTGAAGGTACTTGAAGCAATTCCTTACTGTCAGTGTGTTGAGGATTATGAGGCACTGCTACCCTGGAATATCAAGCTTGAGAGAGTTGGGGTGGCTGCAGCTGCATGATATACGGTGCTGTCCGCAAGAAGGCGGACGTCTGTTGAGCAGTCATATTTATCTGTTGATGACACAGCCCTTTAGGCCTTCCATGACTTGGCATTCAGCGTGCTATCCTAGTGCTCAAAATACAACTCTTACCAACGATCTGGTAAGGCCGCTTACTTTACACTAACCCTCTAAATCGAAAAATGGACCAAGATCGACGTTTAAACGGATCTAACTTCGAAAGAGCTAAAGGAATAGTCGATATTTTTAATCCAAAATCCGTTTATATCTATGCAATGGGTATAGAGCCTTGGTTGACTTATATATCCAGCATTGAATATGAAGAGAGTTCTTTACCTATTGTGGAATCAAATAAGTTGGTTGATTATTGCCTTGCCAAAGGCATTCTATCAAAAAGGCTCGAGGATTATGAGATAGTGGAGTGTTTTCAGCAATAGTTGGTTTCCGAAGTAGATTTTCACTAACAAAACAAACCTTTGTTAAACCTAACGTGTTAGGTTTTAAGGGTTCTTTTTACATAATTTATAATAATTTTCAGGCATAATTAATGACTTCAGATGTATATATAGATAATGAAGAGACAACAGCAATAAAGAAAAACAAAAGTTTTAAACTCTTAACTTTTAGTTCTTTATTTTCATTGTTGGGTGATCAATTAACTCTCTTAACTCTACCTTGGATTGTACTTTCACTAACCTCTGATTCATTGATTCTAGGTAGTGTAATTGGTGCACTTGGACTTCCAATGACTATTTTAATGTTATTTGGTGGGGTCTTGGTAGACCGATTTTCTCCCAGAAATATCCTTTTAACTACAAAACTAGTAAGTTCAGTTATTTTACTCACTGCCGCTTTTCTACTTTACAAAGAAATGCTTACATTGCCACTATTATACGTCTTAGTATTTTTATTAGGGACTTGTACAGCATTCGCGGCGCCAGCGGCTAGTTCAATTTTACCAAGAATCGTAGAACAACAATCTCTTCAATCTGCGAATGGCACATTAATGTTTTTGCGCTCGCTTGCTACTTTAATTGGCCCAATTCTGGCGGGAGTAATATTAAGTAGCAGTACTAGTCAAGATGGCGCTGTTCAAACTGAATCGATGGCCTTAGCTTTTATGATTAATGGGTTAGGTTTTCTTGCTTCGGCGTTTTTCATATACCGGTTATTGATAGAACATACTTACAAAGCGTCAGGCCAGACAATATTCAAAGACCTTGTAAGTGCATTTAGATATACTTGGAATCAAAAGCAACTTAGGTTAGTAATAATTTATGCCACATTAACTGGTCTGTTTGTTTCTGGCCCAATTCAAGTCGCGCTACCCTTGTTTGTAAAGGAACAGCTGCAAGGCGGGCCAGGTACTCTTGGTTTTCTTATGTCTGCCAGTGCATTAGGTGGTATGTTAGGAATGCTAATTGCTACTAGAGTGCCCCAAATTGGAAGACTTACTTTGGGATTCACGTTACTTGTTGTTGACTTAATAGTTGGTATTGCTCTTATGGGTTTTTCAACTATCGAAAACATTCAATTTGCAGCTTTGGTTTTACTAATGTTACAAGTCTTGACTGGATATGTTCAAGTCGCATTAGTTACTTGGATTCAAAGCCAGTCTAGCCCCGAAATGTTAGGTAGAGTAATGAGTATTGTTATGTTTACTATAGTTGGTTTACTACCTTTAAGTGCCGCTATGGCTGGGTATTTTCTAACCTTTTACGAATCTGACACAATTTTCTCTCTTTCAGGAATATCACTAGCATGTGTTTCATTGTTAGCGCTGGTTCTTACAGATATGTCGAGAATTAAAAGAGTGAAAGTAGCTTAAATTACTGAAGTTGCACACTCTCAAGAATATTCTGAAAGTGTGCAGTTCATTCAGAAAAGCCAAAAAACTCCTGCTTACATTGTATTTTTCTGAGAACTTAAAAATATGTCTATCAACGATTGGGTGATTAATCTACGTTCGCAAGTTAATCCAAAACTAAGAGTTTTTTGTTTTCCTTACGCAGGAGGTAGTGCATCTATTTATACGAAGTGGGCAGAATATTTCCCACCTGAAGTAGAAATAGTGGCGGTGCAACCACCAGGAAGGGCTAGTAGAGTATTTGAAAAGCCATATACCGATATGGAGAGCTTAGTTAATGAGCTTTTTCAAAAGCTAGTTCACTCAATGGATATTCCTTATATCTTTTTTGGGCATAGCTTAGGAAGTCGAGTAGCATTTGAGTTACTCAATAAAATAAATGAGCATGATATCCATTTACCTGTTCATTTTATTGCATCTGGTAGTAATCCTCCAGATGTATACAATAAAAAATCAGAGATTTATAGGCTAAGTGATGCCCAATTTATGATTGAGCTAGAAAAGTTTCAAGGAACTTCTGATGAGGCATTGCAGAGTAATGAATTAATGAACATTTTATTACCTGGAATCAAGGCGGATTTCGAAATAGCAAATAAATATGTTTTTGAGTCTATGGTAAAACATAAATGTGACCTCACTGTATTGGGAGGTACGCACGATAAAGATGTTGATTCTCAGAGTTTGCACAATTGGTCAAAATTTTTTTCAGGTAGTAGTAAGGTCGAAATGATTGATGGTGATCATTTCTTCATTGACTCGAACCGTCTCAAAGTAGTTAATGAAGTAGTTAAAATTGTGAATGAAATATCTTGAATCACCCCGGGTTTATCGGAGGCTAACTTTCTTGAGAGAATTAGCCAATGAACAAACGACCTGGATACTCTCCCGAAGTACGGGAACGCGCAGTTCGTATGGTGCTAACCGGCGAACATGAACACAAATCACGGTGGGCGGCGATCACCTCTGTTGCCTCCAAAATAGGCTGTACCCCAGAGACTTTGCGCTCATGGGTCAACAAGATAGAAGTCGATAGCGGCACTAAGCCTGGCGCTACCAGTAGTGACGCCGCACGCCTCAAAGAACTGGAACGTGAAGTCCGTGAGTTGAAGCGCGCCAACGAGATATTACGCAAGGCTGCTGCTTTTTTCGCCCAAGCGGAGCTCGACCGCAAACCGAAGTAATGGTGGCATTTATTGATCAGGAACGTGAGGCGCACGGTGTCGAGTCAATCTACGAGGTTCTGCCGATTGCACCGTCGACCTACTACCGCTGCAAGAATCTGCAGGCCAATCCAGAGCAGCGTTGCTTACGCGCTCAACGTGACAGTGAGCTGAAGCCTGAGATCCTGCGGGTCTACGAAGAGAACCATCGCGTCTACGGCGCTCGCAAGGTCTGGAAACAACTTAACCGCGAGGGCGTAAAAGTCGCCCGCTGCACGGTTGAACGGCTGATGTGGGTGCTTCAGCTGGAGGGTATTCGAAGAGGCAAGCGCTGCGTTACAACTATCCCCGATGAGCTGGCCGACAAGCCGCTAGACCTCGTGAATTGAATCACCCCGGTTTTATCGGAGGCAATTTTATTTGAGTCATGCCGCTTGGACAGACTCGGGTTGCTGATAGTACAGGTTTTCGTATTCGGCTGGCGGCATGTCGCCGATGGGTTCAAGAATACGGCGATGGTTAAACCAATCGACCCAGGTCAAGGTCGCTCGCTCAACCTCGTCCAGCCCTTTCCAGGGGCCTGCTCTGTGGATGACCTCCGCTTTGAACAAGCCGTTGATGGTTTCTGCCAGTGCGTTGTCATAGGAGGACTAGCGGGGGCATTTGAACAGAAACTTACGGTTTCGCTCTCCGAACAGGTAATGCGGTTGCTGCTGGGTGGGAGGTAAAGTATACACTTTTCTCGATATGGGCTGCGAATACATTCCTGCCTACCCGTAATAGGTATCCATACCTTATGCGGTCCAGAGCAAAGTATATTTTTCTCATTAGCTTTTTGGTATAAGTGATCTTTTGATGAGGAAGCGTTAATTTAATTATGCAGAAGCTGTGTTTCTTGTGGCGGTGAACACTGTGTTTTATACACATCATTTAAGTCCATTTAAAGCTTCCACCGCCTCCATGTAATGAAGCA
>NZ_JBGMEK010000141.1:0-1493 GCF_041447265.1 Microbulbifer epialgicus | reverse complement strand
AAGGCTGAGAACTGATGACGAGTCTCTTTTAGAGACGAAGTGGTTGATGCCCTGCTTCCAGGAAAAACTTCTAAGCTTCAGGCAATAGTGAACCGTACTCTAAACCGACACAGGTGGTCAGGTAGAGAATACCAAGGCGCTTGAGAGAACTCTGGTGAAGGAACTAGGCAAAATGGTACCGTAACTTCGGGAGAAGGTACGCCGGTTTTGGTGATGGGACTTGCTCCCTAAGCTGAGGCCGGTCGAAGTGACCAGGTGGCTGCGACTGTTTATTAAAAACATAGCACTCTGCAAACTCGTAAGAGGACGTATAGGGTGTGACGCCTGCCCGGTGCCGGAAGGTTAATTGATGGGGTTAGCTTCGGCGAAGCTCTTGATCGAAGCCCCGGTAAACGGCGGCCGTAACTATAACGGTCCTAAGGTAGCGAAATTCCTTGTCGGGTAAGTTCCGACCTGCACGAATGGCGTAACGATGGCCACGCTGTCTCCACCAGAGACTCAGTGAAATTGAAATCGCTGTTAAGATGCAGTGTACCCGCGGCTAGACGGAAAGACCCCGTGAACCTTTACTACAGCTTTGCACTGAACTTTGAGCCTACTTGTGTAGGATAGGTGGGAGGCTTTGAAGCAGTAACGCTAGTTATTGTGGAGCCGTCCTTGAAATACCACCCTGGTATGTTTGAGGTTCTAACTCTGGTCCGTTATCCGGATCGAGGACAGTGTATGGTGGGTAGTTTGACTGGGGCGGTCTCCTCCCAAAGAGTAACGGAGGAGTACGAAGGTGCACTCAGCATGGTCGGAAATCATGCAATGAGCATAATGGTATAAGTGCGCTTGACTGCGAGACAGACATGTCGAGCAGGTACGAAAGTAGGTCATAGTGATCCGGCGATTCTGTATGGAAGGGTCGTCGCTCAACGGATAAAAGGTACTCCGGGGATAACAGGCTGATACCGCCCAAGAGTTCACATCGACGGCGGTGTTTGGCACCTCGATGTCGGCTCATCACATCCTGGGGCTGAAGCCGGTCCCAAGGGTATGGCTGTTCGCCATTTAAAGTGGTACGCGAGCTGGGTTTAGAACGTCGTGAGACAGTTCGGTCCCTATCTGCCGTGGGCGTTGGAGATTTGAGAAGAGTTGCTCCTAGTACGAGAGGACCGGAGTGAACGAACCTCTGGTGTTCCGGTTGTCACGCCAGTGGCATTGCCGGGTAGCTATGTTCGGACGGGATAACCGCTGAAAGCATCTAAGCGGGAAGCCTCCTTCAAGATAAGATCTCCCTGGGAACTTGATTCCCCTAAAGGGCCGTGGAAGACTACCACGTTGATAGGCTGGGTGTGGAAGCGTTGTGAGGCGTTGAGCTAACCAGTACTAATTGCCCGTGCGGCTTGACCATACAACAGAGATGGTTACTAACGACTAGCTAAGCTAGCGGATTGTGAGTTAGAGACATACGATCGCTTGCGGTGTATTACTACAGATTGTTTTACCGA
>NZ_JBGMEK010000140.1:0-5889 GCF_041447265.1 Microbulbifer epialgicus | reverse complement strand
AAAGTGCTTTCTCACATGAGAATGTTACAAAAGAAGCCCGCGCGTGTAGCAGCCTACTTCCGACACGAATCAATTAGGTACGCAGCATAACTGAACTATTTGTCCGCCGGGTTAATAATAGATGCAAACATTGACAGTGCACCAGAGGCTGAATTACATAAAGAGTCTAAGGATGAATTTGAATTCTACCTAGTGTCCAGAGCTAAATCCTGGGTGATGAACCTTGGCACTATGAGGCTGTATTCTATCTACTGGTTTTATCGACACTGACGGGAATACAAGCGTGCAAGTGGTGAAAGTTTATGGCCTGTTATACGTGCGATTTTTTAAATATTTTTTATCCATTCGATATTTATTAAAATACAGAGCCGTTTAGGATGAGAAAAAACAGAATATAAATGGCGTCCTAAACTGATAGCTGCGATATTATATAATTCTTGCTATTCTGGGTTCAGTTATCGATAGAATTTCGTATTTTTCCGATGAATTTTCATTGGTTGATATTTTTAGTCTGGCCTTATTGCCGCTGACGATTTGGCCCCTCTTTGAGGGACAGAAGGCAGCAAATACTCTCAGTGGCGATATTTCAGGCAAAGTAAATACAAAATTTACACCCTTGAATTTTTTGTGGCTAGTAGTAGGAGCCTTATTGTGGGTCACAGTGATTTTGGGAACTTACATTGTAATCACCGGCGATTAAAAGGAGTTTATAGGTGAAAAGAACGGTTATTTTAGCGTGTGCCGTAGCTCTGCAGTTTTTAACCACTACCCTGTGGGCTGAAGTGACCCCAACAGAAATTACCGTACGGGCCAAGGCCAAAGACGCCAAATTTATTGGCTCCTCAATCGGAGGAGCTATGGTGATTATCCGCGAAACGGATAGCGGAGAAATCCTGGCCAAGGGGCTTACCCAGGGCGGTACCGGTGATACCGGCAAGATCATGAAGACACCACGCGAACGTTACGTGCCTATCGCTGAGGGAGCTGCGCACTTTACTGCTGCGCTGGATATCAGTGAACCGGTATTCCTTACTGTTGAAATACTAGCCCCTTACATTAAGAAGCAGGCTCGTGTGGTAGCGCAAACGCAGACTTGGCTCGTGCCAGGCAAACCTATCAGCGGTGAAGGCTTAATCGTGGAGATACCGGGTATGGTAGTGGACTTGCTCAGTCCACAGACTCACCTCTACACCGGCCTGGATAAGAGCCCATTCGAAATACGCGCTAATGTAGTGATGATGTGCGGTTGCTCCCTTACCGATGGCGGCCTGTGGGATGGCAGCAAGATCGAAGTCACTGCCTTGTTAAAAAGAGACGGCAAGGAATTCGCCACAGTTCCGCTGAAAATTCAGGACACCATGAATACCTTCAGTGCGCCCTTTGCTACGGATTTACCCGGCGTCTACGAAATACTGGTTTACGCCTATGATGCAAGGACCGGAAATACCGGTGTCGATAGGGGCAGTTTTATCGTGAAATAAACAATTGGTGGGGAGGCGCTGCAGATATGCTTGAGGTAACAAGTACAACTATCGGGTTTACCCAATGCCGTTCGACTACCTCTCCACTGTCCATAAGTCCACTCTGCCCTTCACCCCACTGCATTGATTATGCGGCTGTTCCCAGCGACTGTGCGGGGCTGCGAGCATGAAAGGAAGGGAGGAGAAATCTAAACAGTCCCGTCGCGCACTGCTCGAAGAACACAGCCCCGAGCGCATTCACGCCCGCTTGGGGAGGGAGCCCAAATCCCAAAGGGTCTCGGATTTTGTCCTTGGGGCTATCGATGGTTGTGTCACCACCTTCGCGATAGTCGCCGGTGCCTTTGGTGCGGGCTTCTCAGAATCAGTGGTATTGGTAATGGGCTTTGCCAACCTGATCGCTGACGGCTTTAGTATGGCGGTAAGCAACTATGAGGCCGTGAGCGTGGAGCGAGATCAGGCAGCGGCAGCTGCCCGAACCGAGCGTCAGCATATCGATTTAGTGCCAGAGGGAGAGCGCGAGGAGATCCGTCAGATTTTTCAGCGCAAGGGCTTTCGCGGGCAAGTGCTGGCTGAGATTGTCGCAACCATCACTGCCAATCGCCAGCTGTGGATAGATACCATGCTGGCAGAAGAATACGGTATTAGCCGCTCCTCGCGCAGACCTTTGGGCTCTGCAATAGTGACCTTTCTGGCCTTTATTGGAGTTGGCGCTGTGCCATTACTGCCCTACCTTATCCACCCGCTCAATACTGCTGAGCAGTTCTATAGCAGTGCTGTTCTGGCAGCTTGTACCTTTTTTGCCATTGGCCTTTGCAAGGGCCTGGTGTTCTCTCAGCGGGTACTGGCAGCGGGCGTCAAGACTCTGATGTTTGGTGGGGGTGCGGCCCTGCTAGCCCTGGCAGTCGGTTTTTTCCTGCGCGATATTATCAGCTGAGAGTTGCTTTCCTCAGGCGGCCACTACCCGGTTGCGGCCACTGTTCTTGGCTCGATACATGCGTTTATCGGCTTCCGCCAGCAGTTGGTTGTGAGGGCTGCCAGTACTGCTGCCCTCAACCAAGCCGAAGCTGATAGAGACTTTCACTGACTGTACATAGCGGCGGCTCAGGGCTTCCACTTTGCGTCGCAATTTCTCCGCCAGTACGCTGCCGCCACGCGCATCGGTATTGGGTAGTAACAGCAAGAACTCCTCTCCGCCCCAGCGGGCTACAATATCCTCTGTTCGGGTGTTGTTTCTGAGGATCTTGGCAACATCCTGCAGTATACGGTCGCCAAAAGCGTGTCCGTGGGTATCGTTAATCGCTTTAAAGTTATCCAGGTCGCCAATCAGGATCACATACTGGTCGCGCAGCTCCCTGTTGCGGCGCTCCATGTCGTGGATTGCGCGGTAAGCCTCACGACGGTTTGCAAGCCCAGTAAGGGCATCAGTGGAGGCATTTTTCTCCAGTTCCCCTGTCAGCCGTTCTAGTAACTGTTGGGTGTGATGACGGCTACTATCGAGCAGGGCTGTCAGTGCTGTAAGCGCGCCAAAAACGGCGATAAAGCGTGCACGATAAGCGGTGTCATATTCTGCGGTGAGGCCTGGAAAATTGGGATAAAACAGCGCAGTAGCCGTAATGAGACCGATCGCGATAAGTGCTGCGGTACCGGTTTTATAGCCGTACAAATTAATAAAGCCCGGCACTAGCATCACTGCCCACATCAGGCCTGTATTGTTCACGCCACCCGATAACAATAAGTAAAAATAAAGTACCAATAGCAGAATACCGACCAGAAGTGGTGTCATTTTGCTGGGGCCCATCACATTAATCGTGACATAGGCACACAGAATTACCACTGCGGCGGCAGAAAGGGTGGTTGCCTGTAGAATATCGGCCGCGGTGAGGGCAATAACTGCCATGGCTCCCGTTATTGCCATGGCAAAAATCAACATATAGGAGGACGCCATAATACGGCGGCGCAGGTCGATACGCTCCAATTCCTCCACTGGTGTGGTCATGGTCAGTGCGGGGTTATGCTTATTATACCCAGAATTCATGGTTGTCTCTGTTGCTATACAGGCTGCAACGTTCCGCCAGAGGATAGGAGTTAGGTAGGGGCACCGTATCCAATGGCGGAGTGAAGCAGCGCTGAGTATAGGAGGATTCGCCCAGAGACCAAAGTAGCAAGCTACAGTATCTGTAAACCAAACTTTAGAACTGAGAAACCGTGACACAAATTGATCTGACTTGGGGCGATATTCTGACATTGCATGGGGATGCTCTCGTATGTCCTGCACATAAACATCTTATTTGCGGGCGCGGGTTATCCGCTCAGGTTTTTGCTCTGGGCGGTGAAGACCTCGCGCAACAGTGTAAAAAACAGCCAGAATGTGCGGTTGGCGAGGCACGTATAACCAGCGCCTTTCAGCTACCGGTGGACTATCTGCTTCACACTGTTACTCCGCAGTGGAGCAGTGGTGATCAATGGGGTACTCAGGCCATCAAACAGCTGCGGCACTGTTATGAAAGTGTGTTGGGCTTAGCAGGGAAAAAAGGTTTAAAGCATATTCTCTTTCCCGCATTGGGTGCCGGCACCAATCGTTTTCCCCATGCGATTGCCGCGCATGAAGCACTGGAGGTTCTGAATGAGTATTCCAGTCAGTTTGATCAGCTGACTGTTTGCCTACATTCTCCCGCTGCTCTCGGTGAATGGAAACGGGTTGAGCGGCGCTTCTTCATGGTGTGAATTAATTTAACCTCACTGATGTACATTAGTACCAAGAGCCTTATAGCTAGATCAAATCTGACTTGATAGCAATAAAAGTACTTCAAGCTTAGGCACATTTTGCCCATAGCACTTACGAACATGACCAAGGAAATTGAGCCCTCGTCAGAAAGAATCATCTATTCCATTAAAGCAAAATGGATTGAAATCTTTGGCACTAGGAAAAATTGCCTGCCTGGGACCTTTTGATTTAGGAGGCACGAGAGAGAGAAAAATTTGAAAAATCGTCCAGAAAATTTTGTACCCCCATATCCAGCTTGGGAGCTGAAACTTCCATCTTCTACCTGGTATGTCCAATGCCAGGTTGCGTTACAGTTTGCGAGTGGTTGCCGGGACGATTCGCTATTTCGATTATTGGCCGAGTATCTGTCCAGCTCCGAGGGACTAATGCACTATGAGCGGGCGGGCCATATCGATGTTCAGGGTGCTTATAACGATATTGCTATTGCCTACTGGTCCAGTGAAGAGTCGATGAGCAAATGGCTAAATGAAAATTCAGTTAAGTTATTGGACTCCATTGAAGGTAAATCTGGATTTTGGTATGAGGCACTAGCGGCTCCTCGCACGCACTTTGAGGTTTCTTCCTCTACACCAGAAGCTGACTGGGGAATTTTTCGTCACTTTGATATTTGTGAACAGCGTGATCATGCCTACTGGGGAGCAATGCGTGATCGAATCAGTGCTGCAGAAAAGGATGGGCTTCCTGGTCAGTTACAAACCTTGCAGCCACTGCCTGTCGGGGAGCGATCCGAAAAGGAAATACCTCTGCCCGGAAATTTATGCATGATTCGTACGGTGCAGGGTTATTCAACTGCCAGCCCGGATGAGCGGAATGCTTACCAGGAGTCCCTGCGCCTGAAGTATGAGCAGGGGGTAAGTTACTTGGATGCAAACCCAATACAATCGCGTTGTCTCAGTGCACGACTGTTATGTGATGAACAGCCGGCACTGGGCAGACCAGATACTGAAACTATCGCCTGGTTTGCTTCCCTGGCAGATTTGGAAAACTGGGTGCACCACCATTCTACTCACAAGGCCATCTATGCCTCTGCGCAGCAGTATGCGAACCGCTTTGCTCCCGGAATGCACCTTTTGTTGAGCCACGAAGTAGCTATAGTGCCGCAAGGCAAAGGGCGGGCTGTTTATCACGGGTGTCACCCTGATACAGGATTACGACCTTTCCTCAAGTAAAAAAAGAAGTTTTTATAAAATTAAGAATACTAACCCTGGTACCTTAAAATGAAAGGTAAGCACTATGCGTTCAGCGTAATATTTTATGGCGTTTGAGACTGTCCCCTACGAAATCGGTGACTTAATCCATAAGGTATATAAATACTCAAATCTCGGTGAGTATCTAGATGAGGAAAACCGCTTTCTGCAAGAATTGGTTGGAAAGGGCTCAACATTAATTGACTTCGGTTGCGGCAATGGTCGTCATCTCAGGTTGCTGGAAAGTCACCTCGATTTTGGTATGGGGATAGATCTTGATCCGGGGCATATTAACCCGGTGGCTCTATAGTTCTGTATAATACCCAAATGGATATTATTGATGCAAGAAAATTACCCGCTTCCGCGCAGGAAGAGAAACGCCGAACTGCCGTAAAGCTTTGGAAGAAATCAGAGTCTATAGCAGAAATTGCACGGA
>NZ_JBGMEK010000139.1:0-5947 GCF_041447265.1 Microbulbifer epialgicus | reverse complement strand
TGGTCATGGGTCATCTCTTTTTTGTTAATGGTAAAGAAATGACACAGAATTCTGAACACTACCTTCAGTGCTCATGCCTCACATGGTTCCAAATGAGGGGGTATTCTTTTCCTCTGCCTTGCCTCTGTTTATCAGAATGGTTTACAACAAAAGCGTGGCTTTATAGGAGCTCCTATGCCTTCCAAGGTAAGCCGCCTTAGTCGTTAGAAACTAAAAATATTTATCTAAATGAACTCTCAAAAATAACTGGCTCAAGAAGGATAGTTTCATGGTATGGCTTGACAAACTTGATTTGTGCACCATCAATCTCTACAAGCTCCCCAGACCATGCCAGGTCATATAGAATTTTTAAATCAACCTTATCCTCTTTTGTTAGCTCACTCTTTTCTTCATAGTTCATAATTGAGAAAGGCTTATGCTCACCATAAATCACACTCGGCCAGGCCTTCTCTTTGACATCGGCAAAGAAGTGCCTAAGCCCAAATATATGACCCAGTTCATGGATTATGGTATCAACCTGCTCCTTTCGGCTTTGCTCAAACATTGTAGGAAAAAGCACTAACTCATTGCGCCCTGGATTTGGAAAAAAAGCACGTGCTAATGTACAACCAGCTACGCTACAATTCTCTACTGGCTCTACTCTAATTTTAAAATCCCATACATTTGGGTTCTCGTTGAACCTTACCGGGGAAGCATCTCCCCACTTCAACAATGCCTCTCCAAGCAGAACTCGAATATACTGCTTTATCTCATCTGTATTCTTAAAATACTTTAAAGAGCCTTCATCAAACTTCCACCTCAGAGTAGTGCCCTTCTCCCACAACGGGATGTACCCTTCTCCGCTATGCAATACCAGATCCAACGGGGATTTATTGCCTAAAGTAGGAAATCCGACCTTATCAGTGACACAAATTTTATTGTTTCCATATTTATGAGCCACCGGCTCAGCACAAGAGTCACATTCTTTTTTTGACTTGAGCTTTAGCTTAATACTTTCCTTTGAGTAGCTTTTATCTATTGATGACATAATAACCTACCTAGCTCCACTAAAGTGACGCCACAAGACGCAAGAACTCAGCTTTAAAAAGCACGTTAAAAAGTTGAGAGAATCTATATAGCAGATTAATGATGACAATGATTGAGCAACATCAAATCCGTGCCTTTTTAGACTAATACTTCCACCTTAATCCGTTGCAATTTAACCAATCAGTAAAAGATCAAACCAAAATGTTGTGCAGGTATGTGCTATAGCTGCCTTTCCGTTTGCTCTTTTACTCCAAGTCGGGAAACTGATCAAGTTAACGCCAATTGCTGAAAAAAACTATAGCCAACCACCTAAAGAAACCTGAAGCAACAATTTTACTCATTTTCCCATATTAGAATACAAGAGTATTGCCCCCCGACATGGACCCGATTTATGAGGACACTCAAGAAAAGACTGGCTGACACCCAATGAGACTGCATATACCCATACCACTAGAAAATAAAATCCAACGAGATCCTCGAGCCTCCTAAAAGCTATTTAGACACAGTCTATTTGTTCAACCTTATTCTGCCACTATATTCCCAAAGCTAGGATTTAATACTTAAGCGAAGCTTACATTATATAATCCCAGTCACCAGTAGTAAAAACAGGATCTCGTCAATTATAAAAATAGGGATAACTTACTACCGGGTCAGAAGGAAAGAATACATTGCACTCGAGACTCGCTGTGAATACATCCCTGTAAGCTCGTAATCGGCATCCATGCCTCATACGGTCCCGAGCGCAGTGTATTTTTTCCTTCCCTCTTTTTAGTAAACCCACCTGAAATGCCACGACCCGTCATGATCCTCAGTGGAAAGCCATTATAAACTCCCTTATTTTTGTATAGCCGATATCCTTATAGTCTAACCTTAAATAATCTACCCCCCAGACACTAGAATAAGCATGGCAATATTTCTAGTCGAATCATATTATTTATCAATCAAAACTCAAAAAACTGATTGTTTAAATAGAAATTTTTAGTAAACTTTGCATTCTTACACTTAGACAAGTCGCACTAACTTTCCTTTTCTCTTATAAATGTTCTTGTAATCCCACTGGATCTTTGTAGACTTTCTTAGCCATCGTTTCAGGTCTTTTACATTTATTTGCTCAACCTCGGTATAACGAGCCGAGGCATCCTTGAACTTACCTGTCCCTGGCTTCAGATCCGGCTCCTCAAAGTCAGCTCCACTCCAAAACATCAACCTAATGCAATCCTTTAGCTTGCTATATCCTACTGTTGGATTTCCATCTAAGAACCAAACAGGGTGTCCGTGCCAGATCTTGTTTTCTGCCTCCGGTAATCCTCGGTTAATTTCATACATCAATTTATCACAAATAGGCCTTTCTCCCTCATTCTGGGCCGCATTATATTCTTCAGTTGTAGTATGCTTCATAACATAACCTAATAACTAAGTGCCAGTCCCGTTTACTCGATGACTCAATAGGGTGGCTTTTGATATTGCCTTATGTATAAAGCTTACTCTTCAAGAATAATATTAAAGCCGCCATAAATAAGCCGCTTGCCATCAAACGGCATAGGATTTTGCTTTGAGTTCATTCTTGGATCATCCATTAGGGCTTGCCACCCTGAATCTCGAATCTCTTTTGAGGGCCAAATGACCCAGGAGAATACAACTGTTTCATTCTCAGCACATTTTACAGCCATAGGAAATGATGTCACTTTCCCGTCTGGCACATCATCTCCCCAGCTTTCTACAATCTTTAAGGCACCCTGCTCTTTAAATACTTCTGCAGCAATCTTTGCATGCTTGATATAGTCGTCTTTATTTGCCGTAGGTACAGCTGCCACAAAACCATCTGCGTAAGACATTTAATAAACCTCCAGAAATTGATCTTGGATGGAAAACTCATCACTCATTTCAAATAATACTGCTGATTTAGGTTGATAAATCTTTAGCTAAGAAATTTAACGACAGGCGCTTATATCACTCGATCTGTGTTTCTTTGCGCCCAATATATAGCACAAAATCAAAAGCTATGCTTTTCCTTTTCTCTGGAGCCTCCCAAACCTTACTTATCTCACTGCAAGCAAGTTTAAAGAAGTCGTCGCCGACATCTTCTATACATCTGCGTGTAGCTGAGAATGTATATATGAAATCAAGAAACTCAACCAAGTTCCAGCTAACCTCCATTGGTGGCTTTGAAAATGTTATGGGTTCGAAGGGAAAATTGATTTCCCTAAAATGATTCCAGATAATTTTGTTCTGAGATGCCCAATAGGGTTCCACCACATCCAATATGAACTTATTAAATTTAGTTCCCAAATCGCCACCTAAAACTGGCCAGTTGTAGCCCCAAGCTGAAAATATACCTCCCGGTTTCAGCACTCTCAATGCCTCTGGCCAAAAAGTATCATAGTCAAACCAGTGTAATGCCTGAGCCACACATATAAGATCACAGCTTTCGTTAGGTAACTCACACTTTTCAGACGGCGCTACTTTATAGTTAATTTTAGGGTGCATCTTGGAATTTTTTATCTGCTCCTCGCTAATGTCGGTGGCATATATGCTGTCAAACTTATCAATCAACCCAATGGTAGCCTGTCCGTTCCCACAAGCACAGTCCCATTCAAGTTCGTTTGAAGGGGTCAAATTGGATAGGAGATTAAATAACTCAGCTGGGTAGGTTGGTCTAGCTTTTTCGTATATTTCGGACTTGTCATTAAATAGCCTATGATGGTGCACCCTTACCCCCATATATTACAGCTTGTTAACCATAGTTAGCTGGTGGAAACACTTGTAGCCTGTATGCACTGATACAAAATATGACAATTTCTTATGAGGGAAGTCTTAGCTCGTAATCACATATAAAATCATACTGTTCTTGTGTATCTGGAACTGACACACCCCTTGCTGCTGTTACCTTGTCAATTGCTGTTTGCGATGAAAGACGGTCTTTAACTAAAAGACACGAGGCTACCATGCCTGTACGACCAATACCGGCACGACAATGAACGGCTATGTTTTCACCAGACACCAATAATCTATAAAGCTGATCAATCAAAAGATCGGACATCTTGGGCTCTGGAAGCCCCCGGTCACGAACACCATGACGAATAAAGTTGATTCCATGCTTGGCTAGGACTTCTTCCTCAGCACTTAACCCGAGCTCATATTCTTCAGGTACTTCTAGAAGAGACACAACCACATTTACATCTAACGAGACAAAGTGGCGGACATCATATTCCAACCAGTCGGCCAATGGCTTAGGCATCACGTACAATCTTCCACATACTTATTGTATGTATCAGGTAGATATCCGGAATCATAAAACTCTTTCCCTCCATTAAACTACAGCATAATAGATACTTCATCATGCCCCAATAGACTTATCCTGCCAATTCAGGACTTTTTTATAACTTTTGATACAAAGAACATATGCCCATGCAATCAAGATAATTTGTAGCGGTGTGCGGATTAGCAAATAAATTGGACCCCACTGGTGACCACCTAAACCAATACCGTTTATGGCCGAATAAATATTTGCCGGGAAGAAAGTAATGAGTATGATAATAGCAAATTTGGCCGCACCTTTTTGATGCTTGGATAAAAAAAGTGATATACCGACAAGCAGCTCCAACACACCAGTTAGAAGGACTATTTCCAACCGATACGGGATCCAAGTCGGCAACATCTCAACCATACCTTCAGTTTTTACAAAGTGGCCTATAGAAAAGAAGATAAATGCCAAGCCAAGCCCCCAAGATGCATATTTCCCAACATCTAGCGGCATCCGGGTTACTTTAGAGTAAAAGTAGGCAATAATTAATGGGCTCCACAATAGAGAGAATATTATTATTGGGGTTATCATTGCATTTCTCTAGGTTAGGATTTCTTCAATAGATTGGTCGACATTGAATAGATACAGTGAAAATCATATGGATTAATTCAGCCAGAATCTAACGCCTCTCTTTAAATAATAGAAATTTACTGCTTTTGGTATTGGTGTCCAAGTTTAAAAACAGAACCAAGGACAAACTTATAATCCATGTTAACAAATACATCATCAATCACAATACCTGACGGCTAAACCTTATAAGAAACAGCAGAATTTTTCGCGCCTAATGAAAATGGGCGCCCTCAGCTCAAACAGGAAGGCATGTATAATTTGACAGTTCATGATGTCTCACAATACTTGATGCATGAACCGTCAAGCACTTTACAAGGAGAATCTATGCGGCATAACGAATATGTTTAATTCACACTTGGTAGGAGCGTCAGCATCATATCGTTTTTTACCAAAGTACCGGAGACAGGTGCTATTTGGACAGGTTAGACCCGAATCTGGGAGGAATGTTTCATCGGCTAACTGAACAGAAAGGGAGTTTGATTGAAGAGGGGCACTATATTATGTGTTCGAACAGCTTGCAGAATATGCAGCAACTTAAGAGTTATGCTGGCTAGGCTTTCTATAAAAGCGAAATAACAGGCTCCAGCCCGGCCCAAGCATGAGCAAAAAGAACACCAACACTTTCATTATGTTATCCCACATGTAAAGTGCTTTAGCTTTATTCATGTCACCCACCATCCAAATCATAGTACGTATAAGCACGAGGGTAATAACACAGGCCGCTACCGCCTTTACAAATGAAATCAATTCATATCTTAAGTTGGCCCAACCCCAGTCAGGGTTAGTAGGTCCAGACCCATGAGCAAAGTAATAGGCGAAACGCACATCAGCCCAGCGTATCAAGTCGTGGCCAAAGATCACTGAGAACCCAATATAAGCAGCGGCAAGTCCATGAAGGAAGGTTACGGTTGTCCCATTGCGAATATCAATGACAGTAATAATAAGAAGTAAGACCTAGATTCCCACAATAACCGACACACTTGGCGGTAGCGAAGGAGGCCAGCTGGCTGTAGGCTGGTTAGCTTCCACACAAACAAGCCAGGAACC
>NZ_JBGMEK010000138.1:0-6131 GCF_041447265.1 Microbulbifer epialgicus | reverse complement strand
TGAGCCGTAGGGGAAATTGTTGGGACAACGCACCGACTGAACGCTTTTTTAGCAGCCTAAAACCAGAGTGGTTAACGGGAAATCTCTATACAACAAGGGAGGATTCGATAAGAGATGTGAGAGCCTATATTGCTTATTACAACTCGCGCAGAATACATACAACGCTGGGGGGATGTAACCCCCATCGAATTTTAGAAATGTGCTTA
Source organism: Microbulbifer epialgicus (assembly GCF_041447265.1). Taxonomy (NCBI): domain Bacteria; kingdom Pseudomonadati; phylum Pseudomonadota; class Gammaproteobacteria; order Cellvibrionales; family Microbulbiferaceae; genus Microbulbifer; species Microbulbifer epialgicus. Next base: position 5,925 of record NZ_JBGMEK010000138.1, on the reverse strand, counting down.
AAGAGGTATCCGGCTGGACTTGACCACAACAATCAGCTTAAACAGATACCAGAACGCTTCATGGCGTTCCAGCTTAAGGTTTTCACCTTGGCCAATCAGTTGGGGTATGAAAACCTGATCGCCAAGTAAATGGAGTTCTTCGCCACTAATAAGGGCCTGTCTGCGATCTGGAATGAGTCGGTATCTGATTCGTGTCAGCCCTTATTGCCAACAGGTGATCAGTGGGATGCGGTAGATCTCGTGTTGAACCAAAAGGTCTATATTGCTCTAAAAGAGTGCATAGGACCTGAAGGCGAGCTTCTGCCAATCACGGTTGATGGTGAAAAAATGTACATTTTCCACTGTCAGTCTTTTGGTAAGGCTCCAAGCTTCCAGAGCTCGGAGCCTTTTCCTTTTCTGGTGGTCAATCAGTACAAAAAGTGCGCCATTCAAAAATAATTGGCAAGAGCGGGGTTTCACTTCATTCCTTACTATGACTAATTGGTCGATTGGTGAGGTTGAGGCCCCATCCGAATCAATCTTGCACTTCGGAGCTATTCTCTTTCCTGCAGATACAAATTTAACCTCTGGAAAGCCTGCCCCCACTAGTTGCAGTTTCCACTTGGCGTATATTTCATCTTTGGGCATAATCCCGCCCTCACTTCGCACCGGGATGTGCAGTCGTTATCAAAACGGCTTTTCGCAATCCAAATACCCATACCCAAAATGAAAAACACGACAATCTATGTCTTCGCTATCTTTTTGTTTCTGCTTGCCGCCTGTGGCGGTAGTAGTTCTGGCTCGGATAGCGGTAACAACGTCGTTACCGTGCCAGCTCAGCCTCAGAATGTCAGCTTGAGCTTCCAAGCTGTCAAACTCTTCCAATTTACTTGGGACGAGGTAGAGGGGGCCAGTTACTACCGGCTCCAGGAAAATCCTGATGGCGTTTCCGGGTTTACCCAAGTCGGAGAGGATATCCCTCAAGGTACCGAGACCTATACCCTGGAAGTGCCAATCTATGCCAGAATCAACGCTCAATACTTATTGCAGGCCTGTAATACAGAAGGATGTTCTGACTCTGAGGTACTCACGGTTGACAGTACGTTAGCCAACAGCATCGGTTATTTCAAAGCTAGCAATACCGATAAAGAGGATTTATTCGGCTATTCAGTCAGTCTCAGTAAGGACGGCAAAACCCTTGCGGTGGCAGCCCCCGAAGAGAGCAGTAATGCCACAGGCATTGATGGTGACCAGAACAACAACGATGCACCTGAGTCTGGCGCTGTATATGTATTCGCTCGCATAGGTGCGGACGCTAGATGGGCTCAGCAGGCCTATTTAAAGGCCAGCAATACCGATAGAGGAGATTACTTCGGCTATTCTGTCAGCCTCAGCGGTGATGGCGACACCCTTGCGGTGGCAGCTGTCTCTGAGAGCAGTAATGCTACAGGTATTGATGGCGATCAAGGCAATAACGATGCGTCTGATTCCGGTGCTGTATATGTGTTTACCCGTACCAGCGCCACATGGATTCAACAAGCCTATATTAAGGCCAGTAATACCGATAGATACGATATATTTGGCAATTCCATAAGCCTCAGCGGTGACGGCAACACCCTCGCGGTGGCGGCATATCAAGAGGGAAGTAATGCCACAGGTATTGATGGCGACCAGAGCAACAATGATGCTGTCAATTCCGGCGCGGTATATGTATTTGTCCGCATCGGCACCACCTGGGCTCAGCAAACCTACTTAAAGGCCAGCAATGCCGATGAATACGGTCTCTTTGGTACTTCGATCAGCCTCAGTAGTGATGGAGATACTCTCGCCGTAGCGGCTGTAGGTGACGACAGTAATGCTATCGGTATTGATGGCGATCAGAGCAACAACGATGCGTTCTTTTCCGGCGCTGTATATATGTTTGCCCGCACTGGTGCCTCTTGGGCTCAGTCGGCCTATGTCAAAGCTAGCAACACCGATGATGAGGATTTCTTCGGTTCTTCAATCAGCCTCAGTGGTGATGGCAGCACCCTTGCAGTAGGCGCCCGAAGAGAAGACAGTAATGCCACAGGCATTGATGGTGATCAGAATAATAACGATGCACCTAGTTCCGGCGCTGTATATGTGTTTGCCCGCACCGGCGCCACCTGGGCTCAGCAAGCCTATATCAAGGCCAGCAATACCGATTATCAGGATTCATTCGGTTCTTCTATTAGCCTCAGCGGTGACGGCAACACCCTCGCGGTAGGTGCCCAGGAAGAAGACAGTAATGTCACCGGCATTAATGGCAATCAGAGCAATAACGATGCGTCTAATTCCGGTGCTGTATATGTGCTTGTCCGCAGAGGTGTTATTTGGACTCAGCAGGCCCATCTCAAGGCCAGTAACACCTTTGGGGTATACTTGTTCGGCTATTCTGTCAGCTTGAGCGGTGATGGCAGAACTCTCGCTGTGGGGACTCCTGGTGACAAAAGTGATTCAACTGGTATTAGTAACAACCGCAGTAACGACCATAGTGCGTCCTTTTCCGGCTCAGCTTTTATTTACTGATTAATGCTAAAAAATTGAACGTTTTCTTTACTTGCCTAAAAGATGCCAAACGAGTCAAAAACGTTAAATTAAGCGATAATCAAGGCTCTTTTGGAACTCGCTCCCTATTACCTTGTAGGGGAGCGAAAACCAAAAAGGCCCCAACCTACTATCAGGTTTGGGGCCTTTTTTTGGGGTATCCATAAATTGAATCCCTGGAAATACTGTAATTGTACGTTACAAAATACGGTGCTTTTTGCATAAAATAAAAATATGAAACGTAACTAAAATTGGTAAGATTGTTGTTGAAATCGATATTGGATATGTTCAGTAATATACAATACTTCTGAAGTACTGCTGGATCAGAAGGAAAGAATACACTGCATTCGTGACGCGCCATGAATTTATCCCTGTAAGCTCGTAATCGGCATCCATGCCTCATACGGTCCCGAGCGCAATATATTCTTTCCTTCCCCCTTTTTAGTAATAATGTATGGTAGAGAAGTAATCCGCATTGCAACAAACACCTTTGTTTTTAAATTTACGGCAGGTTTGGGAGGCGTGGTAAGAATTTTTGATTCAAGCTGTATGGTCCCTGTCAGGCCAGGCTAGATAAAAAATAGTTCAGAAATGCTAACTAGGGTCCTATTGATTTACGCAGATATGAATTTATGATTATTGAATGTTATTTGTATGCCTAGAGGCATATTATTTGAAATGATGCCAAATACTATTAGGGCGTTTTAAATATTTCATTCCAAGCCCTTGACTTTCTCGGTGTCAGATTTGTATAGAAATATCATACTGCAATAAATACACAGGTTCTTCAACAGGAAGCTGGCCCGTCGATGCCGTAACAAAAATTATTCCAAAAATGAAACACCTGGATGCCTGATTATGTCCATCAATTTCTATTAGTTGGAGTCTAGGGTGGCGACTAGCTACACGATTTAAATTGCAGGCAAAATTTGTCAGGATTTTCTTCAAATATGGGAAAATTTTCCTATGGTGATTTTTGTAATTTGGATCAGACTCCCCCTGGTTTTTGGTAATCTTTTTTAACTTATTAATCGGAGGGCTTTGTATGAAATCTAAAAAAATTCACCCAGTGAAGTCGGCGTTTATTGTATTGGCGGGTGCCATTGGTATGTCACTGTCTGGTATGACTCTGGCAGTTAGCTGTGGGGATACTATTGATACCCCAGAAGCATTGGACTCAGACTTGAATTGCGCTGTATCTCCTGCTGTAACGATTATGGGGCCATCAGGAAGCCTTAATTTTAACGGCTTCACGATTAGCTGTGATGGGGATGGTGTAGGAGTAAAACTGGTTGGTTCTATGGCCAGAATAACAGGTGGTGGCACTCCATTTGGCTTTGTGCAATTATGTGATACAGGAGTTTTTCTTGAGGGAACTGGCTCACATTATGTTTCAGATATTTCTGCTGACCAAAATTCCCGCATAGGGATTTCAATGGTCAGTGATGGGAATTTCTTATTGGACTCTCAAGGTTCTAATAATTCTGGGATTGGGATTGCTGTTTCTGGTGATAACAATACCATAGCCGCTTCCAGTGCTAATAATAATCAACTTGATGGCATTGCTGTTGTGGGTAATGGCGCAGTCATAGCTAGAAGCTTCGCGATTACTAATTCTCTTGCGGGTATTGTGCTATCTGGATCAGACAACAGCGTGGTAACTCAAAATACTGCTACTTCAAACACTTACGGTATTGTGTTGGAGCGTCAGGGCCAAGGAAATTTCATCATTGCAAATGATGCTAATACCAATTTCTCAACTGATTTGGTTGATGATAATGTTCCGCCTTGTGTAGGGAATACCTGGTTTTTGAATGATTTTGTTACTGCCAGTGATCCTTGTATAAATTAGTCAAAATGTTATACCTCCCTGCTCGACCAGGCAGGGAGGTATTATCGTTTCAATATTCTTTGCTGTATGCCTTGTTCGTGCAGAATGGTTCCATGCGCATCCATTCAAAAGAGCCTAAAGTCATATTGATATTATTAGAGGTGACAAGTAAAAAACTAAATATATCAATGGGTTGGAAATCCTTAGTTTTCTCTGTGTTGGATCTATATAAAAAGCCCATGCTACGATAAATGCGCAGATTTCCAGCCCGAATACCCCGAGGTCCACTCATTGCGGGCTTTTCATTTCTACTCCCGGAGAACTCAATGAGCGCATCCCACACAGTTGCGACTGAGGGAGTGAAGCTCGTTCCTCCTGTAGCCGTACTGAGGGCCAATCTCTTTGGTAAGACAGCAGATCAATCGATACAGGTACTTATGGTAATCTATTTATTGGGTTTGGTTGCCTAACAGATGCTGAAACAATGGGCTGCTATTTGTCGTTTCTTCTGTTGGTATCAATGAAAATTCCCTCATGAGATTGAGTAAACGCGTTGCTGGTTTGGTAGCTGCTGCCTGTATTGCCTGCGCCGCTCCCCTGGTTAACGACTTCGAAAGCAGCAGCTTGATGGCCTAATCGACCCCAGGAACTCACCAATGTATAAGCGGCTAATGATCGTTTGCAGGCTGATATTGAAGATAGTAATCCTGGACACCCTTGGATTGGACGATATATGTGTATCACCCTGAAACTACCATTCGGCAGAGGTTCTAGGCATCCAGAGAGGTCTCGTAGGATAGTCGTATGCATCTAAGATCATGTCTTACTTTCAGATGCCATCTGCCAGGCATAGGTTTTCAGGGGTTTCTGTATGCTATCGCTGCAAATTAACATCTCAATTGGTACGGTCGGACCCATAAACTCGCAGATAGCTGCAAGATGTGCTCGGTATCAGACACAGAAACCAAGGTAGAGTAGTTACCGATGAATGTTGCAACCAGAAGCCAGCAGCCTTTCTCATTGATCAATGTGGTTGGAGCTAAGAAGAATGAGGCTGGCAGCTAATCAAGAACCTTATGGTAGTCGCCTTTATTACGTGCATCTGGTAGTTATTCAGACTCATTTAGTTGGTGGCCTGGGAGAGAAAATAGAAACTTTTAATGCTACGGTTAAATTAATTGGTAGAGATGAATTCTTCTTATGGGTCACTGAAAAGAAAAGGCTTTCGATTAGTAGGGTTGAGGGTTACTATGCGTAGGTACTAAAAAGGGGAAGGAAAGAATACACTGCGCTCGGGACCGTATGAGGCATGGATCCCGATTACGAGCTTACAGGGATGTATTCACAGCGCGTCTCGAGTGCAGTGTATTCTTTCCTTCTGGCGCTGTAGTAAGTGGTTGCATGTGAGATCTGTGGGGTATCTAGGCTAGGTATTGAAATTTATAATTTTTTTATCAAACTAGAGTTTAGAGCGAGCCAGACCACCAGCAGCTTCTTTTTTGCCGCTGGAGCCCTAGCCCGATTACAACCAATTGTTTAAAAACTCC
>NZ_JBGMEK010000137.1:0-6173 GCF_041447265.1 Microbulbifer epialgicus | reverse complement strand
TACCTGAATAGAAGAGTTATCGATAGCAATGATACTAGGCTCTCTGCAGACATTGTCAGTGATCGCTTGCCCCAGGCCATAACGGTAGTCACAATGTACCCTACCCGACTCCCTACAATAGTCTGCCAATACGATGGGGATATTATCAGACCTCCACGGCGTGCCCGTCAGTGCTAACGAATAAGCTGACTTTCCACTGATATAGCGATAAATGGTTTCTCCCCAGCTATTGCTATTACCCTCTTCCATAGCTGCACAATGGTGGATTTCGTCAAATATCACAAATACTCGATGATTCTCCAAGATTTGCCAAAATGACGTATCCAAAGAAATCATGGCCTGATAGGTCAAAGAGCAACCATCATCACCGAGTTGTCCACTTAACTTTTTACCTGTCTGTGCTTCAAGCTCTTTTTGGAAATCCTTTGCTACAACAACTGCTGGGGAAAAGCACATCACCATGTCGATCATTCCCGCATCAAACAGACGCTTGGCCAAAAGTGCAGCCATAATCGTTTTCCCTGCACCAGGGGTGGCAAGGCACATGAAGTGGTTAATACCTGAAGAATATTGACTATAGGCCTGAGAGATGGCTTTGGATTGCCAGCGACGTAGTTCCATTGAAATTAAAGGCTAGGTTTAGGATCGAGCAGTGACTCGATTGCTCTAACTTTACCGAGAGTTTTGGCATATTCTTCCCGGGTTTGATCATACTTCTTTTGTATTGCTTCTTTTAGGCTAGGCTGCACTTTGGCGATAGCCTCATACTCTTCGAGGGCCCCCGCTGAAGACAGCAAACCTGTACGATATTTGTTCAACTTTAATTTTAGAGTATGCACGACTCCCTCGGGCAGCAGCTTGCCTGCTTGTTCGGGTGTCGCTTCTACGTGCTGTCGTACGGAGGGTCTAGAATCCAACCGGGTTAGATCTTTTATTCGATATTCGATTGGGTGTAGCTTCCCAGTATCTACTCTTTCCAGGACTCCATGCTCTTCAAGCTTACGTAAATGCCGCTTCACTAACTGGCTAGTAAGATTCTTGGGCTTAGAATCATCACCAGTCAGCTGCAGGTAGGCGTCCCTAAAATGGGAAACAGAAAAAGTATCAAAATCCCCTGTCTTCAAAAGTGAGACGAATTCAGGCTTAACCCTCAAAGCTTTCATAGTACATCTAGCTGTCTCGAATTTCGCGCCATTGTACTTCGTCTCTACCATCGAGACAATGAAGTCCTCCCCCTACTCACCTGATGCTGAGAAGCTCCGAAAGTGGCTCAAGCAAAAACGCGAAGAGCGTGGGCTCTCTATTCGTGCCGCGGCTGCAATGCTAGGGCGTCACCATTCGATCATCGGTAAGATCGAGCAGGAGCGTAAAAAGATCGATATCCTTGAATTCGTCGAATACTGTGCGGTCCTGAATGCCGACCCCCATGAAGGGTTAGATATACTGCTTGACTCCCTTACAAGCAGGAAAAAGATATAGCTTTCTCCCCCGCTACGCCTCAGCCAGCACGAAAAAGATCAAGACATCAAAATATAGTAAGAAATAAATTTTTATAATTTTTTGCAAGGTGAGGATAATATTTCTTTACCGCAAGGATAAGTAAATGTTTGAGAGCTCCTCTAACTATGCTTGGTTTTATGAATTAGTTTCCCTCCTGAAGTCGCTCTTTCCAAGCCGCCATCAATGAAAAGGTGAAAACCAAGGTTGTATACGAGGTAACCGTCCCAGCTCCCCTGAGACGGTGGCCATTTGGCTTGCCCTTTGCCTCAACGAAGCGTCATTTCCGGGCCTAACTCCCAACACTGGCTGTTATTCTCAAATCCAATTTTGGGGTAATAATCCTGCGCTTGGGGGGCGGAAAGTAAAGTGAGCCAGCAGTGCGGCCCCAGCGCCTCTTGGGTATAGCGGATCAGAGTCTTTCCAATCCCTTTCCCTTGGTAACTCTCATCCACCGCCAGGTCAGACAGGTAACAGGCAAAATGAAAGTCGGTGAGTGATCTCGCCACACCGACCAGGAGATTTCCCGCCCAGGCGCCAACCAACAAATTGGCATTTTTTACCATGGCGTCCATGCAATCGAAATCATGAATAGGACGGCGCTCGGCCAGGGTGGATCGTTTTAGCAGGTCAATAAATTCTTCGGTGCTTATCGGTGAGTTTATGCGGTAGTCGATCATTAATACTCTCTGGTGATACAGACATGCGTCTATGGATTTGAATAACGAGTGGATAGCTGTTTATGGGCTAAACATCCGGATCACTGTGCTCTAGCCGTATTTAAGGCCTGGTTTTAAGAGGATCTCGGCGCATCCACCCATTGGCATGAGTGCCGAGGTAATATACTTATTTTTCACACGCCTAGAAATATTTCCATGCATGTCCATAGAAACCTACTTTACCCTCGCAGGACGAAATAGTACCCACAACCCCGGGTGAACCCCCGAGCAACTAGAACATCTTCTTGTTGATCTGACAGCAATCAAACGGATTGTCGAGGATCTCAACCTACTTTCCCTAACCAAGGCACGATAGCTAAAAATTCATCCCCAGGCAGTTGTGCTGACCGATGTAATCGCCGAGATCCACTGCAATTATCAGGAAAGGGCCCAAGCGGCTCACATGAAGATGCCTTTGGAAATAACCGACCGGCGCAAGGCTCTGGTCGATGTGAGCCGCTTGCGACAGATTCTCGAAAAGTTACTGGATAATGGCTTCAAATACGCCGCCGAGGAGGGTTACCTAGGTATCTGCGTGCTGTCTGAAGATGAGTGGACTTTTATTCAAGTGACAGATCGGGGGCCCGGCCTGAACCAAGAGCAACAAGATAATATATTTGAAAGCTTTTACCGCCAGGAACCGGCACGTAGTGACAAGAAAAGCCTGGGACTGGGACTCGCCTTCAGCCGGCAACTGGCCGAACTGATGTCCGGGAGCCTGACCGTATCCAGTGAAATTGGTCAGGGTTGCACCTTCACACTACGTTTCCGTGAACAAATGCAGAATTCTTAATAATACCCTGACATTTCACCCAGATAATGTCCTCGTAGATCAGTTAATAGCAGTACGAGGGGGAATACTTTATGAAAGCCATCGTTTCTTCTTTGACCATTGCGGCCGCCATTGCCGGTCGCAGCACCATCCAGGCGCCGGTACAAGCCCCATTGACCAGTCTACGTAAGCGATCTTGCTAGGCCGTGGGTGAGGATTCTCTTTGAGGTACTCAAGCTGGGTCGTTGAATGGCCAGTCACTGAAGTTCAAAATGAAGTGTCGTCAATCGATAAGTATGAAGGTGTGCAGATCTATCCCGTTGCGCTCCTAATTGCGCTGCTTCGGCCATCCCAACACTCTCAAGTTGGATATTCCAAGGTAGCAGTGCCTCATAATCCGCAACGGGTTGGCAATGAGGAATTGCTCCAAGTACTTTCACGTAATACCTGTAGGGATCAAGACCGTGGAGCTTGGCAGTGCGAATCAAACTGGAGTGCAGGCATAATGCTTTAGCGCAATGACCGAAGATGCAAACAGGAAGTTTTTACGAGCCATCACAAAGGGTTTGATTTCCTGTTCAGTCAAATTTTTGTCAACTTCTAAGCGGCCATCGTTGAGGAAAGCACATAGTCCATTCCAATATTTCAGGCAGTAATTCATTGCCTTCTGTTTGCGAAAATCGATGGGCAGGCGATAAAACCAGACTTTGGTGTTAAACGGTAGCCACATCGTATTTACAGGTCCAAAAGACCGGGGATTTGCGTCAACAATACCGGGCTATTGATCACCAGTTTTATGCCATTAGGGAACGCTAATATGCCCAGATTTTCCGTAGTGGCTGTAGGAGGCTTGATAACCACGGGAACAAAGTTAGGGGTAACAGACACAGGAGTTTGTTCAGTAAGTTTGCGGTACCAGTAGAGGAACTGGCTGTAGTTTAGGTTGTGCTTACGAGTATAGGCGCGCTTGGATTGAGAGCTTTTCTCGTAGACCCTGACATGACTTTGCCACTGCTGCTGATTCATAGGGCTTTCCTCCGAAGTTGATGGAGGGGGTATCATGGCAGTCTGCAAGAGCAAGTTGAATAATGTGGTTCATGTACCGCTTACTATACGAGAGATAAATCATTATAAATCAATGAATTAGGTCTATTTTCGCGGATTTTTAACCACAGATCGTCAAACGCTCAATTGTAACAGGAAGGCGATGAACTCTGACATAATCCCACTAAAGAATAACCAATAAAATCAAAAGGTTAGGTGTGATAATATGGCTGGTTTACCCAAAAACAGTCAATCACCCACATCCACGCTGCGATCATAGGCACGAAAGTCCAGCAAAATCTTGTAGGGCGTTCAGGTTGAGGTGGAGATTATCGATTTCCGTACCGCAGCAAAACCAATAAGCCTCTGTTTTCTAAAAAATGTCAGATTTAGTGCGGACATACTCGTTAATTTAGAGTGGAGATGACAGCTCAGCTCTCATTGAAAATACGAGCCGAGCTGCCAAGCTACCTGCTAAAATTAATTTTCAACAAGTAATTTAAAACCTTTGAAATATTACTCAGAAGCCTCTGACACCCTAAAGTTAGCAATTTCTAATGCTCGTTCGTTTAAAACTCGAGCATTATCTTCCACATTAATAGAGCCAGTGGTTTCACCGTTGATAAATACACCTGGATTAGACCACTGCTGGATCCTTGGACCACCAGTATTTGATGGACAACCATAAGCCATTACTGTTCTCCATGTAGATGGCGTAGAGTTGCAATATCCGTGGCCATATGAAAATGGCTCCATACTGGGGTCACGTGTTATAATATGCCTTGCTCCAAATAGATGGCCAATCTCATGTGCAAAGCTGAAGTATCCAGCTGCACATCCTTCTCTGGCTAAGGCTAAAGCTGTAGATTCGGTTGCACCAATCTCTCTGGCAACGCCACAATAGAAATAACCAGAGTTCCCGGTCAATACCATCATGATGTCCGCCTTATATGTTTCTCTTAGGCGAAGTAACTCAGATGTTTCTGGGTTTGCTGAATTAGAAAAAAAATCCCTATCAACGTCAAAATCACCACTACCTTCATAACTTGTTTTGTATGAGTGTACAATTTCAACTGATGTATTCACATTGCTATTTAGGAAGGAAACGTTTGTTTCCTCTTCTAGTAGATCCATGTAAGCAACAACATCACCAGCATCACTCTCAAAATTACTAGTATACGCGACGATAACAGTAAATTTTTCAGCCGGATCTAAAGACCCTAAGCTTAAATCAACATTTGAAGGTCTTTCATCCACATCTACAGGGAAATCTTCATAATAATTAATGTCGTGATCAATCAGGGTAGAGCTAGGTACCGCTATGATATCTGTAGTATTACCTTCGCCCGGCCTAACTTTGTATAGCTTTCCGGACATCTGTATAGATCCTACTACGTTACCATTGTTCTCAGCGATCGTTAAAAAATCTCCTTTCTTCTGACCAAATGCAGAAAAAGAGATTCTATTTTTTCTCCTATTGACATTCTTGGTTTTAAATCTCGATAACTTACCATTTATGACGACCTCCAACTCATCGCCTGTTATTATTTTTCGTATATCGACATTAAACCTTCCTCTTTTTACGATTGGTTTTTTATTTTTTCGAGGCTCTTTGAAATCCGTCTGATCGGAATTGATTTCTTCCATCAATAGATACCTTTTATTGTCATCTGCTGACACACAAAGAGGTGATATTAGCAATAAGCAAAAGATAGATATTAAATGATATTTCATAAGTACTCTCCACATTATTCTAATAGTATTAAATAATTATAGGCGATACAGATTGTTATTTTATTTTCGGCCCATCAGTGGGGTCATCGAATACTAGGAATCGCAATATAAAATTGCAATAAATTTGTACAAAGCATAGAGTCGCATGCTTTTTAATGTGAACCATTTCTACGGGTGAGCCTATATTGCCATCATCGCTATATGGATATGTCAATTGGGGTGATTCGCTAAGTCACACAGGGCCAGACTTGAATCCACTTAGGTTAATACGAGAAGTTTATTAGCATATGATAGGTCGACCACTTATTTATCAAATGAATTTAATTAACACATAGGTAAACCATCGCCTCTGGCGGTGAGACTTGACAAGGCTCTGCCGTTCCGGCGTGCAGAGTAAAAATATGGCC
>NZ_JBGMEK010000136.1:0-6396 GCF_041447265.1 Microbulbifer epialgicus | reverse complement strand
CTAAAAGCAAAACCAAGGATAAACCCCATGATCCATACTAATGATCGCATCATCAAACACAAGACCGGATTGCTTAATCTGGCAGAAGAACTCGGCAATATCTCCAAAGCTTGTAAGATGCTTGGTGTATCGAGAGACACTTTCTATCGGTACAAGGAAGCCGTTTCAAGTGGCGGCGTGGATGCTCTTCTTGAGAAGAATCGACGGGTACCCAATCACAAAAACCGTGTTGACACTGCCATTGAGGAGGCCGTGTTGACTTATGCCCTCCAAGAACCCGCCCCTGGACAGGTTCGGGTCTCCAATGAACTGCGTAAACGCGGTGTATTTGTGTCCCCCAGTGGCGTTCGGAGCATCTGGTTACGGCATGACCTGGCCAACTTCAAATTGCGATTAAAGGCGCTTGAGGCCAAGGTGGCTGAGGGGGGACTGATCCTCACTGAGTCGCAGGTTCAGGCTTTGGAGCGAAAGCGTCATGATGATGAAGCCTGCGGTGAAATTGATACTCAACACCTTGGAGCAGCATGATTATCAGTTATACCTGAGTGTGAACGAAATAGAACACACCAAGACAAAAGCCAGACACCCGCAAACGAATGGTATCTGTGAGCGCTTCCATAAAACCATTCTACAGGAGTTCTACCAACCATCATTACGTCGCAAGATATACGGATCTGTAGAGGAGCTTCAAAAGGATCTAGACGAATGGCTCGTATATTACAATAATGATCGCACCCATCAGGGTAAGAAGTGTTGCGGCCGCACTCCGATGGCAACACTTGAAGATGGAAAAGGCATCTGGAAGGAAAAGCTCGTAAACTGAATTAAACCTGACAGAACACCTTCTGAAAAACCGGTAACTGTTGAAAAACCGGTAACTGTCAGATCAAATCTGAACCACTACATCTTAAAGTACCATTTATAGAAGACGAGCTCGAAGTAGCCTATAAATCTGAGGTTTGATTCTTCAATGCTGGAAGAATCACTTGCCAATCCTCGGGATGTAGCTCATGCCCAGACCCTTGCAGTGTAAGCAATTCCGAATTACGAATTGCTGCCTTCAGCGCCAATCCATGCGTATAGGGAAGTACGAGATCTTCTGTACCATGAATGATCAGTGTTGATACCGTGATCTCATTTAATCGTCCTAGCCACTCTTTTCCTCCGCCCAAGGTAGAGTGATTGAATGTAGTCAGTATATTTGGTGTTCGATCAAAATTTTCCTGAGCAATCTGGCGAATCAGTTCACTATTAAATACATGAGCACTGCCTGAGCTGATTCCCCATGCTCCAACCTGATATTCCACCACCGCGTCTCTATCAGTCCAGTCAAGCGTTGCCGCTCGTTGGTGATACTCGAGGATTGAAGGATCAATGGGAGGTATATCTGGGTCTGTCTCCGCAAGTCGCTCTGAAGATATCAGCGTTAGACTCTTTACTTGATTCGGATACTTAAGAGCAACAAGCTGGGATAGAAATCCTCCCAAAGACATGCCAACCAGGTGTGCAGCCTCCAGATCGTATCCATCAATTATGCGAACCACATCGTCAGCTAGCTCTTCAATGGAATATGGAGCCTGGCCGGGCTCATAGCTAGTTGACTTGCCCGTATCACGATGGTCGTATCGGATCACATAGCGATCCATTGCGGCCAACCGGGTACAAAAATCAACAGGCCACCATACTGCCGACGACATTGCCCCCATGATCAAAACTATGGGCTCATCGGCTGGGGTTCCGAATGATTCACTATAGAGTGAAATATCGTTGTCAGTAACTACTTTTTCTTCCATAATTGCATAACCTTCAGGTTCCTTGTACAGCACCGCCAGCACATACTGAAGCACGTAGTGCGGAAGTCTAGCCCCAAAGGGGCGATTGTGCCTGGCCTTGTATGGCTTTTGTTGCTCATTTATAAACCTTCAAATATTTGTATGCGATCTTACCAGATAGTAGGTAAGACTTGCATTTACACTACTGGGGTGACATGGCTGAATGTCAAGTCATGGAAGGCTTAAAGGGCTGCGTTATCAACTTTTAGAACTATGAGCGCGAGCAGCCGAAGTTTAGAGTAGGTCGCCCAGTCCGCGTTATTGCGGACGATCGTATCGCTGCGTGTTAAGTGGAATTACGCTATACAACTTTGGCCATGAGATGAACATCCGCATACTCGCCATTTCTAAATGCATAATTCTTCGCGGTGCCTTCTACTTTGAAACCATATTTTTTGTATAACCCTACAGCTTGCTCGTTGTCAGTATAAACTTCTAGCTCTACGCGACGAATTGCCAACCAATTGATAGCAAGATTAAGCATGGCTTCCAGGAGCCTGGAGCCAACACCGCTCTTTTGATGCGCCTCACTTACTGCCATTCCTATATTTGAAGCGTGCTTTCGCCTTGGGTTAGAACATACTTCCATTCCAATTTGCCCGACAACCCTCTCATCTTGAATAGCCACTATGCTGTAGAAATTGTCTGGAATATCACCAAGGAATTTTTCCCATTTGTCAATTGACGGGTATGGTAACTGCAACGTTCCCGCATAGCATGAAGACTGAGCGTAAATATCCTTAATCCCTGGGATATCCTCTTTCCTGCTATGCCTAATTTCTACCTTCATAGTCATTTCTCGTATCATTTATGGGCGCGCTCAGTCGCGGCTTGCTTTGATCGTATTATGTGCATAAATGGAAGCGCAGCAATCGCATATAAAATGTGCAAAGAAAGTCGTCGGCTGCGGCGTATAGTTAGGGCTGGATCTCAAACGGAGCCACATTCGTACCTTGATGGTAAACCATTTTCCACACTCCAGCTTTTAATCTTCATATGGAAGCTCTATGGGAGTTTTTAACTGCCTGCCTCTCGATCTCACTCAGGTACTCCCAATATTCATTCGGATCTATAAATAGATCATCGGTCGGCGGAATTTTGAAAAATGATAATTTCATTAAATCTATCAAGCCAAATTCTCCACCTTGAAAGTACTTCTTTGCGATTCTCCCCCGAATATATTGACGCGATGGGTGCGGTAAAAAAGCTCTTGACTTTGATTTGAATTGCTTTTTATTGCCTAGTATCGCGTAGCCTATGGGTGTAAACCTGTGGTTAAAACCATATTTAGCTATCGCTAGGTCGATCTGACGAGACGAGTATGACTTCTTGACTCCAGAATGCCTCACAACGTAAAACGGTAACCCCCGCACATACTTCGAGTACTGAAACTCATAGAATAAATTTTTAATAAAGTTCATTGGTATATACAGTTAATGCTCGCCGCAGAGGCGAGCAACTTGTTATGAGTCCAGCGCGCATGGTGCGCGTGATTACTATACACTTCCCTCAGCCTCGACTACGAGCACTCTGGCGGCTCCTTGTGGGTACGCAACATGTTCGGTACCTACCGAGGCATAGAAGATATCTCCAACCTCTAAGATGGTGGATATCTCCTGGCCCCCGACTTTGTATTTCATCTGCACTACACCATCAAGGACGACGAAGACTTCCTCACCGTTATTGATGTGCCACTTATAGGGCATATCAGTCCAATGTAACCTTGTTGTGATACCGCCCATACTGGCAATATTTTTAGCACCCCAAGCCCTGTCGGCCGTAAATTCTTTGCTTCGAATTATTTCCATACTTTCACTACTTACTACTGGGTCAGAAGGAAGGAATATACTGTGCTCAAGACTCGCTGTGAATACATCCCTGTAAGCTCGTAATCGGAATCCATACCTCATACGGTCCCGAACGTAGTATATTCTTTCCTTCCCCATTTTTGTAGATTACAACGATTGGGTATATCCCCTAAATACTGGCTCGATATCAACCACAACATTGAAAGCCGCTTCAAGCGTTTAGTCGGTTCAGTAGAAAAAGCTCGAAAATCTTTTATGAGAAGTGTAAACGCTGGGTGCATAGTTTGTGTGGCTGTGAGATTCCTCTCTGCCAGCACCTGAAGTAATTGTAAATATTTATAACCAAGCTAACAGTACTGGATAGGCCTCCGCATGCTCAAAGTTAAACTATTCGACTAAAATCCACGTCAGAAGCTGATCTAAAATCTCTCTCTTAGCAACCTACAAGTCCGTTAATAGCAAAAAAAAAGAGACATAAGATTGCACTTTCCAAGTTTTGGCTGTCTGGGATTACTTGGTACGTTGGTCTTGGCTGCAATATTGGAGATCAACGGTTATCAGATGAGGATCGGGGCAACTGCAGCAAAATTCCTGGCGGTTCATTGTAAAAGCTTTATAGGCGAATCCAAAGGAAGAGGGTATTGAAAATAGAGCTACTTGACTACGTAACTGGGCCCAAGCGGGGGCCACCAAGCTTTATTCCTATTTATATGTCCTTAAAAAACCGCCGTTATCGCCAATATCAATTTGGGTAACAGCGGCCGCGCCGCGGTTACTGGCAGGGAGAAGCTATCTAAAAGTAACAGTTGCTGCTTCTTTGAGGTTATCCTGCATTCAATTCTGATTGCTGAAGTTTTCCCAAGGTTGAAATACTCTTTGTGACGCTTTACGATTTCCTGATTACTCGTTTAACTTGGCAGGTTATATTCAGGTTTTTGAACACAACAGAGTTATGTCGCATCATATTGAAGATCTTTTAAGTGAATGGCAGGCGGCGCCCGATGATGGTTGGGTGCTTGCTGTAATCACCAAAGTTCAGGGTTCTGCTTATCGTAAGGCAGGCGCTATGATGTTGTTTCACCCGTTAGGGAGGAGCATTGGTCTTGTCAGTGGTGGTTGCTTAGAGGCCGATTTAAAGCGGCATGCTCAACGCGCAATCCAATACGATACTGCAGTTAAAGTGAATTACGATGCAACTGATGAGTCTGATGCTAGTTATCAACTTGGGTGTGGCGGTATTGTAGAGTTAATGCTGTTTCCCCTTACCCGCGAGAACAACTATCTTGAGCTGCATCTTCTTGCAAAGTATTTGAACGTGGGAAAACCTGCTTTCTATGAAGTTGTGTTACCTGTACAACGTACAGATTCGAGTGAACTTATGGCTAAGGTGGTTAATCCTGAGGAAACGGATTACCATATTAATGGTTTTGTTAAAGCGAATATTTTAACACGAATTCAAGAGACAGGTTTTTGGGAGTCTAGGTTAGTTATTCCCTGCCGACCGCGCTTTCATCTTGCAGTTTTTGGTGGAGGCTTAGATGCTCAGCCAGTGACAAAAATTGCCCAACAACTAGGTTGGAGAGTTACTGTGATCGATGAGCGTAGCAGTTATGCTCGCCATTATGATTTTCCTGGTGCAAGTATTATAAAGCAAACATGTGCGCAACTTACTAATGCGGTGTTGAGTCGGTTTGATGCGGCTATAGTGATGCACCATAATTTGGATTTGGATGCAAAGGCTTTACAGGTATTGAGCTTAACGGCAACCGAATTTGTGGCATTACTCGGTCCTCCACATCGGCGTGATAAAGTACTCGGCAAAGCGGGGATAACAATAAGTGATTTTCATGGTGTCTTTTCGGCGCCGGCAGGTTTAGCGCTAGGTGGTGAGCTGCCTGAGTCCATCGCCTTGAGTATCCTGGCACAATGTCATGGCGTGCTGCATCAAGCTAAATTAATCCCCTTAGATAAGGTCGTGACGTGAGCAAATCTATCGTGAATAGAGCTAAACAGCCAACAAAGCGGCTATTAATAGCGCTGCTCGCTGCTGGAGCAAGTCGGAGGTTTGATGGTATTAAGCTAGAAGCCTCTGTCGACGTAATCGATCTAGATGGCCGAATAAAGAGTCAGCCATTGCTGTTACAAACGCTTGATAAGCTCTACAGCCTAACTACGAAGGCATCAACAGGGTTGACTATAGAGTTAGTGGTAATTTTAGGTGAATACCGAGAAGTTTTGGCTAACTTATTGCCGCCAGATATAAATCAGAGGATTAATCCTAACTGGCAAAGCGGCATTGCAAGCTCAATCAAAGAGGCGGTTGTGGCGGCAGAAGCCATCAATGTAGATGGATTATTAATAGCTTTAGCTGATCACATTGGTGTAACGATAGATGACTACCAACAGCTGATTGCCGCGTGGCGATCAAGCGGGCAAATTTGTTGTGCTCAATACCAAAATAGTTTTGGGGTGCCAGCAATATTTAATGCCTCAGATTTTAGCGATCTGACTGGGCTCAGCGGCGACATTGGTGCCAAAAAATTATTGAAAGCGCGAGCCGCTGCTTACGGTTTAACTGTTGTTGATATTGAGGGTATCACCATGGACATAGATAGTAAGGCTGATCTTGAACTGTGGCAGCGATTGATTGCCAAGGAGCTTACTTAATTTTTTATTGGTTATTTACTACTGGGTCAGAAGGAAAGAATACACTGCACTCGAGACGCGCTGTGAATACATCCTTGTAAGCTCGTAAT
>NZ_JBGMEK010000135.1:0-6502 GCF_041447265.1 Microbulbifer epialgicus | reverse complement strand
CAGAGTTGAGCATGTATTTGGTTCTATGGAAAATGAACAGGGAGGAATGTTCGTTCGAACTATTGGACTTGCGCGCGCCAATGTTAAGGTTGGCATGATGAATTTGGTTTACAACATGCGTCGATTTGTCAGTTTATACAGTCGAATTGCGCCCGCAGCATGAAGAGTGGGATAAAATGGCTATGAATTTTACTTAGAATTACTATAAAATACACTAACTACCAATATTTATTTAATAAGCTCAGTTTTACAACTAAAACTCAACCATAAAATAGCAGTCCAATAGTTCGTAAATTTATCTCCGAATTTATAGAGATGCCCTGATATCAGTAATCAGGCAAGCACCCATTGTGCCCGAGGTGTCGATTCCTAATATATTGATTATTTCGCCATTGGCTATGAATAACCCCAAAGGTATTATCAGCCATAAATTTGTGGAGGCTGAGCAACGTTGTAAGGATTTTCCAGCAGAATTAGAAAAAGTATCTCGGGAGCTTGGTGTCCACTTCCTGGATGCCAACACCTTAATTAAGGTTAGCGAAATTGATGGTATTCATCTCGATGGAGACCAGTATTCCATTCTTGTCCAGAAAGTTGCCGATTACCTACAGAAAATAAAGGTCTTAAGCTGGCCCTAGAGGTGTACTTCCCAAATAGTAGAGGGCACCGGGGAAATCTCCGCTGCCATTGTCTAACTCAAGCTCTTTAGATTTCCGATATCAGGTGTAGCACCGCTACTATAGATCAGCTAGTAGCTGTGGCTGTATAATTCTAGAATATTTCCGAAGGGGTCTTCCATATAAATCATGCGACAGGGTTTCTCTCCCAGGTGTTCTATCTGGGCTTAGGTATGCGCTTTTTACCATCGGCAGCGACTAGCCGTTCAGCTAGCTCTTCAAGATTTGGGTCCTGCACGCAAAAAATGGAATATGCCGGTCTTCCAGTATTCAAAATTATCTTTTGGGTTTTCCTGGTTAGGAAACTGGAATAGTTCTACCTCGATTATCTGGGGAAGGCAAGGTTCAATTAATTTCCACTGGTCGTCGGTCAACTCTGATTTGAATTGGTTCACAACTACTCGTCTTTTTACTACATGAGTGTGCGAGAATAGCCGATTGCGAGTGATGAAGCAGCCTCGAAATAGAAAAAAGTAGCTTAATTAACACATAGGTAAACCACCGCCTCTGGCGGTGCGACTTGACAAGGCTCTGCCGTTCCGGCGTGCAGAGTAAAAATATGACCTCCTTGAACCGGTAAGTTCTATAAGGAGGCCATATGCGAGATTGGCAATGCCAAGCTCACGTGAAGCATTGTTGCAGGTACCACGTGGTATTTGTGCCCTAGTATCGAAAGAAAGTGTTATTTGGGGTACTGAGGTGGGAGATTGGAGCATATTTCGAGGCTTATACCGTCAAAAGGGCATTGAGTTGGTCGAAGGGTACACAATGAGGGATCACATTCATATGTTGTTAATGAATTCTCCGAAGTTCAGTGTTTCCAATACGCTTGGATTTCTGAAAGGGAAGTCTGCGGTTCAGATATTTTGAAAGTACAAGCATGTACAGAGAAATTATACAGGAAGACATTTTTGGGCTCGGGGCTACTACGTGAGTATAGTAGGGTTCGACGAGCAGATGATTTGAGACTACATTAAGAGTCAAGAGGTTGAAGAGCGTTGTCAAGAGCAGATGCAACTGGCGGGGTTGTAACTAGCCCCCTCAGGGGGCTTTCATCATGCCACCCGCTATGCGAGTGGTTACTGATTGTTTGCCAACACTACATTAAATTTAATAAATAAAATGCAGGTTGATATTTGAGAAAAAACCTACTCCGAATTTCACAAAAGGGTTTTTAAATACTCTACTAAAGCTTCGCGTTGCTGAGATGATGTGTTAGCAAAGCCAAGTACCAAGCCGGTTTTTTTTTCTTTGCCGTGGTAAAAGGCTGACAGGGGCGTGCTACCAAAACCTTTATATATTAGTTTCTCAGAGAGCGTCACATCATCATATTCAGGTATATCAAGAATAACGTGCATGCTTACACCATTTGATATCAATTTTACATTTGGTTCTAAATTCTCTCGTAGGAGGCTACAAAAATGTGCCCATTTTTCTTGATAGTTCCTTCGCATTCTACGTATATGGCGTGCGAAATGCCCTTCATCGATAAAATCTGATATAACGGCTTGGCCAAGTAGATTATTAGGACCGGACAGTTGACTTTTTGCGTTAATAAAAGCTGGCGCTACTTGTTCAGGTACAACGAGATAACCTACACGTAACCTGGGCATAAGAGTTTTACTAAAACTACCTGTATATACTATCGGTGAATTTTTCTTAAAGCCTTGCAGCGCTGATATTGGTTTATTCTCAAATAAAAACCCACTGTCATAATCATCCTCTAATATCCATGTGTTAGATTGTTCAGCCCACCCAAGCAATTTTAATCGTTCTTTGGTAGATATTACTCCGCCCATTGGATATTGATTGGTTGGTGTAGTATAAAGCAATTTCGCTGATTTTTTACGTTTAAGTAAATAGTCAACATTCAAATGCCCATTCACCAATTGAATTAAATGTAAGTCAGCGTTTATCGAATCAAATGCATATTTCGCGCGTCTATATCCAGGGTTTTCCATAAATACAGAGTCACCCTGATTTAAGGTAACTCTAATGCATATGTTTAATGCCTCCAAAGCACCGTTTGTTATAATGACTTGACCCGGGGTACAGGTGACACCTCGAAAATTAGACAAATAATTTGACAGGCATTTTTTAAGTGGAAGGTAGCCACTCGCGTCACAGTATTCAGATGCTGGCATTCTGTCCAAATTTTGACGTAATAACTTACTCCATATTTTGAACGGAAACTCTTTTAAATCAGGTAATCCAGGCGAAAAGGGCGGAGACTTAGGCCAGCCGTTTTTCAATAGACATACTTTATTTATAGACTCGCCATATATAGATAAACCAGGTAAGGAGTAAATAGTATTACTGTTATTTTTCATTTTTACACATGATTTATTTATTTCCGTTTTGGTGGGGATTTTTTTTGATACAAATACGCCTTGGCCAGCCCTACTGGTGAGCAATCCTTCTTTTTTAAGTTTTTCGATGGCTTGTGTAACCGTAATACGACTTACATTTAAGGATTCTGACATGTTTCTTGATGAAGGTAACTTTGCCCCCGCTACTAATCTACCATTCATTATTCTAGATAATAGGTTTTCATATATTTGATTTTGTAATGGTTTGTTTTTATCTATTATTAAGTCATCAAAATCTATTGATATCACTACTGATTCCTTGCATATCAATTGGAATAATATTTTATTAATTCATAGGTTTGGTCCGCATTAGGACTCATGCGAACATTTTTATACCTTATCTGGAGTTTGCAATCTATGATTCATGTCACAAATATAGAAAGTTTATCTTTTGGGTCCAGGAAACCCCCAGCGAACTATAATTGGGATTATTTCTATTCTGGTTGTGTGAAAATTTTTTTAAAGTGGTCAATTTTCAAATTCCCAACTGGCAATATAAATTTTTCCAAACTGGATATATATTTTTTTAGCTGGGCAAGTAAAATTAGAGATGAAGAGTGTTTTTTCTTATTTGGGAGGTTTGAAGGGAATATTCTTAC
Organism: Microbulbifer epialgicus; assembly: GCF_041447265.1. Lineage (NCBI taxonomy): Bacteria > Pseudomonadati > Pseudomonadota > Gammaproteobacteria > Cellvibrionales > Microbulbiferaceae > Microbulbifer > Microbulbifer epialgicus. The sequence continues at coordinate 2,857 of NZ_JBGMEK010000135.1, read as the reverse complement.
AGTGAGGTATTCGATAGGGTCTGTATTTCTTGGAGGCTCTAATTTAATTGCGGGTTTACCTTGTAAAAGCTCTAAGGGGAGGGTATTAGTTAAAAGTGCTTTATTTTAAAGCTTAATATTATAGGTTGATCTTAAGTTATATTATAACCATGATTAGAGGGTATCATGATTACAAAGTTAAAAAGTGCTGGGGTATGCCTAAGCCTTATGATGGGATTTGTATTCTCACAAGCAGAGGCTTCGCCACTCACGGGTGCATGTTATGATTATGCATCGAGACCTGCAACTTCAGCGGTATCTTATGATATAGAAAGTGTCGCAATTCTTCTTGCAAACAATGCGATAACTACTGCCTTAGCACAAGCAGATGTTTCTGGAACGTTAAGGACCTTATATCCGTTTGTATACAGTGCGGTGAAAGGTGGTATTGTAGAAGAAGGTAGTAACGGAAGTGATCCTGAAATTGTAAGTTGCCTGGAAGAGTTCAATGAAAGAATTAATGCCATAGAAGGAAAGTTCTTAACGGATGAGCTAGCTGATTTGAAGTCAATTATCGACGCAGCAAAGTTAAACATTAAGGCGGGTAGACCTAGCTACCACCTTACCGCTGCGAATGAATTTAATGAATTGGCAACAAAGATCGGAGTGAGAATATTAGATCGTTTAAAGGAGATCGATGACGGTACTACAACAAATGGAACATATGATGGAATAACCGAGATAATACCTGGTTTTATTACTGCCATTCAAATGGAATATCTGCATAGGGCAGAATTTGATCGTTATTGCTATAGTCTAGATGCTTTTCCCTACTGGAATGGGTTGGATGTTGACGAGCAGGTGCCATACTCAATCTTATTATCCATATATAATAATGAGGATCAGGGAGGGGGTATTCTTGATTGGCTTACTAGGCCGGATAGTGATAGTAAAAATTGTGACTTGGGGTATTCTTCATTCCATACATATCAAAATGTACTTGATCAAAATAAGAGCGGAACCTACGGTGAGGTGTTAAAAGCTGTAGGGATTAATATCAATGAAACTCCGTTTGCTTCAGGTCTAATCTCAACATCTGTCGACTTTGCCAACTCCAGACTTACAAAATATCGAGAGTCTCTTATTACGCAATGTAAGGATGGTAAATTCAGGGATGAATATACTGGCCGAGAGTTAGATCCAAACGACTGTGAATCAAGTCGTAATTCCTATCTTACCGAATCAATCCGAACAGATTCAGTATTCTCCGAGGGCGAAGAAACAAAGCGAATGCTTCTTGATATGGCCTTTATAGTAGATACATGGGATTTAAGTAATTTAATCGAGCCTCAATTTAACGCTTTAAATAGGGTGATTCACCCAGAAACTTACAATTCCGTTAGGCTAAAGCATGGACCAAGTAACTTATGTGTCGATTACTATGGAATTGTAAATGCTTATTGTGATACAGGTGAAAGTGTATTTGTTTTTCGGCCTTATCAGGATGGATATTTAATTTCGCACCCAGGAGAAAATAGAAACTTTAAAGATAAAGGAGCTGGTATAGGTTTGACTTATCTTGAAGGCGAGGGGGCCGTAGCTACTTGGTATGTCTCGACGCAAAATAGTCTTGGATTATCTGAAATTCGTAATAAATATACTAACAACTGTTTGATAGTTGATGATTCCTTAAGACTTGCGGTAGCAGGATGTGATGCTAATAGTCAAGTTTGGGATATTGGAGGTGGCACTATCCCTACCCCAAATTCTTCAGGGCTATTTGTTCGCTTGCGTGACGTGGAGTCAAATGTCTGTGTGGGCGCTGCTTGTGATGAAAATCGATATGAATTTCATATAATTGAATATAATGGTGGGTATCTAGTAACTAATGTATATACTGGCCAAAACTTAAAAGATAGAGATTGGGGAATAGACATTCTAACAGGCCTTGGTCATGTGGCTACATGGTATTTTGTTGATTCAGACCATAATGGCCTATTTGAACTTCGTAATAAATCTACGGACAAATGTCTGGCGAGTAATGGCACAGGGTTAATTGCGGAGACATGTGATAGTGGGGCTGGATCGGAAATATGGAAACTTGATACAGTTCATATCCCTACAGGTGATTATATTGATCTTTCCGTGAAGTCTGGTATATCGACGCTCGGGTGGTGCTTATCCCGTCACTATACTCAAGGATATCAGATGGGAGCCTGTGGACCACTTTCTTCTACAGTTCTTTATGAGCATGATGGTGGGTACTTAATTAAAGATGTCTCTGCTGGAACCTACATGAAGGATATTGGGTTGGGATTTGGGGGAGATAGCTTGATGCCAAGTCAGGAAGTGTCAGAATACACTACTTGGGATTTTTATGGTCCTTATCAAGATGGTACCTATAAGGTTCGAAATAGAGGTACTGGGCAGTGCTTGAGGGCACATGATGCATCAGGAGGTAGAGCAATTGTTGCACAATTGGATTGTGCTGATAGTGCTTCGATAAATTGGATAAGGATGGCTGATAAATAGACTCGTTAAGGCGCTGATTTAAATTGGCGCCTTAATTAACACATAGTAAACCGCCGCCTCTGGCGGTGAGACTTGACAAGGCTCTGCCGTTCCGGCGTGCAGAGTAAAAATATGGCCTCCATGAACCGGCAAGTTCTATAAGGAGGCCATATGCGAGATTGGCAATGCCAAGCTCACGTGAAACATTATCGCAGGTACCACGTGGTATTTGTGCCCAAGTATCGAAAGAAAGTGTTATTTGGGGCACTGAGGAGGATGTTCAAAACTCTGTATCAGCCAAATAGCCTCATAAGCTGATGTATTTTTCCAAGCGATCTGGAAAGTGGATCGTCAGTTGTGACAGTGT
>NZ_JBGMEK010000134.1:0-6746 GCF_041447265.1 Microbulbifer epialgicus | reverse complement strand
TGACCATCGCGACCCATAACACACGGCATAAACCCTAGGAGGCACAATGCCCAGCTTTTCCCCCTTAGAAAATGTGCCGGGCCTGGAAGCCTGGCAATTCGCTTACACCATCGACGACGGCCATAGTGCCGGCACTATTGTGCGCGCGACGGTAACTCAGAAAAGCGAAACCGCCACCGCAGAAGCGCCGGCAGTGGCGGTGCTGAAATGCGTTATCGCGGTAATTGATGACCAGAACAACGTGCAGACCGATGGCGCTGGAGACTTAATGCAGAGCGTGTATGTAACCACCAAAACCCTGCAGCCCGATAGTGGCCAACCGATAAACGTCGCCGACCATGTGGCCGATCTGGTGTCCGACTGTATTGTCGAGGTGGCCAATCGATTGGCCGTGCATAGTTCTATTGCGGCTATGGCGATTCCGGGTGGGTGACTAAGCGCACGATGAATTCGCGGGTGATGATTGGGGAGTGACAGCGAGCGATTGAATTTCGGCTATGGCAATTTCGAACCAGAGACGGACAAGTAATCAAATAAATTACTTGTCCGCTAGATAGAGCTATTAACTATCTTTTGGATCAATTACGGCGTCAAGTCTTTTGGATCAATTACGGCATCAGGTCCAGCTAGAATATCAGTTTCTGCGTACATAACATATCACCTCATACTTAATTAATAAAAATATCAATTGATGTAGATTTACCGTGGTAATTGCAATATAACAATTTCCATACCATTTGAGAGTACTTTGGTTTTGCGTATGGCGCAATATTAATTTCTACCAATGCTGTAAGTTCTGTCTTTTTTTTGTGATGCATTTGTACCAATTGATATTCGAAAGTTTATACCTTGATTGAGTTTGTGGCTATTCTGAGCGGTTAAGTAGTTGGAATAATTTCTTGTGGTCAATTAATGTGCAGACCGATAGTGGCGAGTCGGTAAACGTCGCCGATCATGTGGTCGATCTGGTAACCGACTGTATTGTCGAGGTGGCCAACCGCCTGGCTGTGCATAGTTCTATTGCGGCTATGGCGATTCCGAGTGGGTGATTAAAAGTATCGTTTTACTGGGGATGCGGTCAGCGATTTGGCTGGGGTGGTTACACAATTGTTATCCGCGTTAAGTAATGTTTACTGGAATAAACAGATTAGTTAATAGTGTTATCTCTAGTTGTTGTTTTATTTGGTACGGTTAATGAGAAAAAATTTTGGATGAGTAGAAAATGGTGAAATACAATGCTTCAGGCAGTTTTAGCCTGGTAAACCTATAAAGGTATTTTTCGCAGACTGGAGCCACTAAAGCATGCGATAAATACCAATTGTCAAGGAACAGGTCTTGCTTTATCAAAGTTTGGCTCTAAAAAACTGTCAGAAATACTACTGTACCTCATAATATATGTAATGGATTGTAATTTTGAAAAGAATAAATAAAAACGGTTCTCTGCAAAGGGCTGTGTTGAAAAATTCTATTGGTGTTATCTCTTTAATCTGCGCATCAACATTGGTTCAGGCAGATACGATCAGTAAAAAAATAGATCTGGGTGAGCCGTTCCCCTTTAGGATGGAAGATGGGGTTGAATATGAGATAAATGTAGATGTTGGCTATCAATTTGATTCCATTAATAAAATCTGTATCAATGCTGAGGTTGATAATGGAACTGCTACCGCAGTATCTTATTTGGCGAAAGATGAATCTGCAGATCCTTTTCTCGTTATTACTCCGCAATTGATGTGGTTGTATAAGACCTTCGAACTTCCAACACCTGAAAATCCTAACCCTGTTCCTCAGTTGCAAAAAAGTATCAATATTTGTCAGGGAGAAAATAGTACCTTAGCAAAGAGCTTTCTCGATGGAGAAGGTGAATTTACATACAATGTGTCCGGTGGTTATATAGACTTCTGGGACATTGAGCTGGTTATTGAGGGTGATGTTTCCGACATTCGATTGGCGATTGAGATTGACGAACCTGCCGAATTTTCAGTTCCTTCCTATGGAGGAAGAGTCAATTATGATGCAAGTATTCGTAATTTAGACTCTACACAATCTTTGGTGACACTCGAACAATGGAGTGTACTTAAATTTCCCAACGGGGATAATTACCCCATTCATAAGTCACGGGATGTGGTATTAAATTATTCTGAGGCGAAGGATTACACTCGAAATTATCTAAATATACCTGCTTGGTTTGAGGCTGGAGATTACGAGCTGACTTGGTATGTGACTGACCCAAATACCGGGGTTCGAGTGAAAGACAGCCTGTCTTTCACAAAAAGTGCTGACTAAGTTTTAAACCGCCGTCAGGCTGGGACGCCCTTGTGTCCCAGCTGTTCCTTCCGGATCATACCTGTTTGGGCTGGACGGCCGTCCTTACAACGGGTGAAAAAAGAAACCTCGCGCCGAAGCGCGAGGTTTTGTATCTCACAGTGAGGTTGCAACTCTGTTAGGTGCGACCTAAAAATCTGGCTGGGGCTTCATTTATTTTGGCAGCGCTTTCAACACAACCACTTTGTTTTTATTGCCTTTGTTTTCTTTTATGTTCGATGCAAGGAGCTTCATTGCAGCAGATCTAATATAATCGAATTTTCCCTGCTTTCTAAATTCACCTTTCTCAGGCATTAATATCTTGCGCATTTTCCCTTGCCTCCCCTTTTACCGTGCCATCTTTATACCTGTATTGCTTCATTGAGTATAGGTAAAGTTCTAACTCAATTCGATCTGCAATCTCATCAAAGACTCTCTCACAGGCTCTGCAATCATCCTCGTCGATTGGAGAACATACATTCTGCCCGAAAACAGCAATCGTGAAAATATACACATAAATACGATTCTTAACCGTAATTCGTACGGGTTTACAAAATATAGATCCTAGCTTACCGTTCCTCGAGCGGGTTGACTCATAGAATACACCTTCTTTTATCCCTTTCCTAATGTCTGGGAGGAAAATGCTGTCACCAGTTTTGTAACAGTAGCTGGCTGTGGAGTTGTAACTCATTAGGTCTTGCGGTCTAGTATGCTGCTTCTGTGAATCGCATTTCTTGAAGTACCACCATTTCTTGGTCTTAGCATGGGGGTCTCCCTGAATAATTGTGATTCCGATATTCTTTGAATCTATTCCGAGCCCTTCAATTAGAAAATTTTTGGTTTCGTCTAATGCATGACCAAGCTGGTCATCTGGGTGAGTTATCAAGTTGAAAACATCTTTTCTAGGGGAGAGATGTTTGGCTTTGTTATAAAACCTATCTCGTTTCTTTTTGACTAGTTTATTGAATAAATCTAATAGAGCTTCGGTAAGAGTGTTTTGCCTGGCTCTCACTTTGCTTCTTAGGGACTGAGAGATACCTTTAAGGATGAGGGTTACAATCGTAACTATGGCTAGGGTTGAAAATGTAAGCTCATGTATGCCCTTATAGTTAGTGACCCACTTCCAATCGTCACCCCAGATATCAAGGGTGCCATAATAAAGGCCAACAATTGCTGGAATAATGGTGACAAGGAAAGGGTGATCAATAAATCGAATCACAGGGTTGTCGCCAAAAATCAAATAAAAAAACTTCTTAAAATTCAAAACCAATCCTTGGTTAGTTATAATTTTTCTAATAGAGTTCCTTTTTTGTACAGAGATTATCGTGACTTGGAGTGTAATAGTAAACTCTTGTAATCAGCTTCGAATTAATGTAGGTCACCTTGTATTTGACGTGCCTCTTTGTGTTTGTTCCCCCAGCCCACCTCCGGTACGATTCCTCAAAAATACTGAGGGGTCGTCATGCGTTTAATCCTGCCAATCATCCTATCCGCTGCCCTGGCCAGCTGTCTTGAAGTCGAAGCTAAAGAGGGGCGCGGCTATGACCGTCACGAGTGGCTACCCCGCTGGTCCGACACTGACGGCGACTGCCAGAGCACCCGCCATGAGCTGCTAGTTCAGTTCTCTCTGGCCCCGGTTACCTTCACCAATACCAAGCGCTGCACCGTTAACACGGGCCTATGGCTAGACCCATACACCGGGAACTTCTACACCTTGGCTTCTGACTTGGATGTTGAGCACATCGTGCCACTCTCATGGGCGCATGAGCACGGTGGTGCGAACTGGGCCAAAGAGCTAAAAAGGCAGTTTGCAGAAGACCCTGAGAACCTGTGGCTGGTCGATGATGGTCGGAATCAGAGTAAAGGGGATAAAGGCCCGGACGAGTGGATGCCACCCTATGAGCCCGTCCAGGCCATCTACGTGCAGCGCTTCATGGCGATAGTGGAGAAGTATGGGTTGAAGTTCTCACCGGAGGAATCTGCTCAAATTTTGGCCTTACTTGAGGGGTAGCTTCGGGGGGGGGGGGGGGGTAGTGTGATTGCCCCCGTAGAAGGCCGTGTACGAAAACTCTCTAAGTTAACTAAAACAAGTACGAAAAGTACTGTATAAACGCCTTAGGTTTGGTACAGTAACTCGCCTAAGAGATTGAAATATATGAGGTTAATACCTCCTTGTGGCTCCTGAGGTCGCGGGTTCGATCCCCGTCGGCCACCCCAGATTCTTCCTTGTTTATCAAGGACTTAAAACCTCGCTTAGTGCGGGGTTTTTTCGTTTTGGGCGCCAGTGTGGTAATTCCAGGGGGTAATTTTTAGTACAATCGATTTTTTCAGTTCCCTTGATTGGACATTTATCCAGTGTCTTTTGGCGTGTCCCTCTTTCCTTTAATTCTTGCCTTGTTAAGAGAAGCGACTCTATCGGCGGTGTGGTTGTAGCGCTCCATCATGCTTCGAGTCTTGTGCCCGCTGAACTCCTGCTTGTCACCTTCGAAATCTGAGATGCCTTTAATCTTTAAATCATGAAACCGGAAGCGAGCGGGTAGGGCGCCGGCCTCATTGGCGGCTCTCTGTTCTCGGCTCCAAGTGCTGTTGAATCCGTCTCGGGTAAAGCGCTGCCCAGTTCGGCCACGAATCAGATACATACTTTGTGACCTGGAACTGGTGTTACTTTTAAGTGCCAACTCAACCGCGTCGTGTAATCGTTCCGTCCAGAGCTTCAGCTGCTTCTTGCCGGTCTTCTGCTGGCAGATTAATAAGCCTTTTTCGGTGATGTCCTGCCGTTTTAGGGCCAGTACGTCTTGTTGTTGAGCGGCGCATAGATAGGCTATTTCAATAGCAGCGGCATGAGCCGTATGTCCTCTGGACTCAAGCCAGGTGTAAAACGCGAGGTTTTCCGAATCTTCGACATAGCGCCCGCCCTGCTTTTCTTTGAGGGGTTTTACTGCTTTGGTTGGGTCATCTATTGACACGAATCCGCGAGCCTTCCCCCCAGCGAAAAATGATACTAACGAATGTTCGCTCTCTATTGGCAGCCGTTGGGTATTGTTGGCCGCGCGCATCCATAAACATCTGCACTAGTGGGGAGGTGATATTGTTAGGTTCCATTTCCCCAAATACCGCAAGAACACGTTGGTTGTAGCGGTAGTAGTCTTTTTGAGTCTGCGGTTTTATATGTTTGGTGTACTGGGGAGAGGCGAAGTAGAGCTCTACTAAATCCGCGAAGGTAAAAGTCTTTTGCACTAGGCCGGCTAGGTATTTCTCATAGGCAACCCAGAATTCAGCCTGGGAGGCGTCGGGGCCGGCAATATGCTTGGTTGGCTCGCCATGCTTGTGAAATTGGTAGCCGTTTTTATACCGGGCTACATGCGGCGGCATCCATGCATTTTCGGGGTTGCGCCTTCTGCCCATCAGCTTGCTGCCCCAAGGTTAAAGCCTGGGGGTAGGTTAACACCTGCTAAGTCGGGTTTTGAGGCCCCTCGGGCCAGAATCGCTTGATTAACCATTTCCCAGGTGAGTGCGGGGAATTGGTCCTTTTTCAGCACATAGGGGATCCGGTTGGCAACGAGAAGAGGGTGCCGCAAAGGTTGCCCTGGAGTCAGAGTTTGAAGTAGGTGCTTCTGAGAAATCCAACACTGTACCCAACAGCGTACGCAATATTGCCAGGGTAATCTCCGATGGTCGCCTCAGTGGGCACAATGGTTGGTACCTCAATGCCGACCCGGTAGCGCACGACACTATCGAAGTGCTCTACCTGGATGGCCAGCAAGCCCCAGTGCTGGAACAGCAAAACGGCTGGAATATCGACGGGGTGGAATTCAAAGTCCGCCTTGATGCAGCTGCCAAAGCCTGGGATGCAAAAGGCATGGTGAAAACACCTAAGATCTAAGATCAAACTCAAACCGAACTAATCCTTAAAGAATCCGAAAAGGGCTGCACATCGCGGCCTTTTTTATTGCAGCAGATCTAACGCAAGTGGGGAAAAATGGCTAAGAATTTTGTACAAGACGGGCGCCTTACTGGATTACACCAATAACACCGGCGCAGCTATCGCTTCCGGCCAGGTAGTGGCCATCGGTACGGTTGTGAGTGTGGCTCACGACAATATTGCAGTTGGTGAGGGAGGTGTTATCGCCGTTGAGGGCGTGTTTACCTTACCCAAGGTATCTGGGGCTGTAATAGGTCAGGGGCAAACCCTTACCTGGGATGTTTCCACAGGTGCCTTTGATGACAGTGAAGCAACAGCTGCAACCGGTGATATCACCGGTGCGACCGCCTTTGCTGTAGAGGCTGTCGGTAATGGCGCTACTAGCCTGGCGGTGAAGTTTACCGGCGTACCGGGAACCGTGAAGGTCTAGTGGTCCATGCGGTTAATTCTGTAACGATTGTTTTGCACGCTCTACGGAAGCCAAGATTTGACCGGCGGGCTTTGTCCATTTAAATGGCTTTGC
>NZ_JBGMEK010000133.1:0-6756 GCF_041447265.1 Microbulbifer epialgicus | reverse complement strand
GTCCTCCGGGTTTAGGCTGAGAAATCGACAAAATGAAAATCGATCGCGTATCTGATATTCCAGCTCATCATCCGATAGGTTATATAAATGCTGTAATACAAGTGCCTTGAACATCAGTACCTTATCAAAGGGTCTTCTTCCAGCATTACTCTTTCTTGGAAGTGTGGGGATTTTATTCAAAGTACTCCGGAAGTCCTCCCAGTCAATCAACTTACGAAGAGCAACCAGTGGATCACGTTCATTTAGCTTGCGATGGCGGTCATCAAGACCGAAAAAACTCGGCTGCATTTGACAATAACCTTTACTAGTGAGCGTTTAGGCTATTTTACCGGAAATTAGTGAATTTTTAGAGGTACCCTTAAGTCCATTTAAGGTTAAGCCTGCTACAAACCAATGAAGTTATTCTGTTTTTTGTCACATAATCGAAATAATTGATAGGGAAATAGGGTGGTTTCATTACTCGATATTCTCCATCAAATCGATGGATTACGACTCCCACCTTATTTTCCCTGAGATTGTTGTTTTTAGTAATTCTCAAATTATTGCATCTTTGTAACACGCAATATCCTTTTTCACTTCGGCCTTTCTATTCAAGAAATATCTCGTTAATTTTGTAAATGATATATTATAACGTAACCATTATTAATAGGAAGATGAACTGCTTAGGTGATGGAGTTTCTATGCAAGTAACGAAGCTGCCGATGGAGTGTGAAAACCTGAATGAGATCCGCCAAGGTATTGATTCCATTGATCGCGAGATCATCAGGCTGTTGCAGCAGCGTATGGGATATGTTTTGTCTGCAGCGCAATTCAAGCCAGATGAAGCCAGTATTCCCGCTCCAGATCGGATTGCGGCTATGTTGATTGATCGCCGTGGTTGGGCTGAGGAAGAGTTTTGAACACCCTCGTAGCTATCTGCTGACTATATCGAGCTGCTTTTTACCGGGGTTATTCAGTGGTTTATCAAACAGCAAAAACTGCATTGGCGAACTGAGCGTGCCCTACATACTGAGGAGAGTTTATGAAAGAGCGCTCTAAGTACGATGGACTGGAGGCCTGTTTGCAGGCTGCTAAATCCAGGGTAAGCCAAAAGCAGCCGGAAGTTCTGGCATCGTTTCCTTCCCATGCCACAGGCGCGATCCAATTGGATTGTTTGCCGCTAACTATCGACACGAACGAATAACATCTCTGTGGGGTACGCCCTCTAGTGGTTTTTATTCCGTTAGTTTCGGCTCTGCCCGTGAGTTTAGCTGTGTTCCTGAGGAGTTCTTGGTCTGAGATTCAAACTAATTGGCAAAAATTACAGGCTTCTTCCGTCGTGAGTGGGGGACATCAACCAATTTTGTGTGGTGGATTTGCTTTTGATTACCCAAAAGATCCTTCAACGCTTTGGCAAGACTTTCCTTCAGGCGTGCTAACGCTACCTGAATTAGCCCTTTATTGTGAAGCGGACCACAGTTATGTGGTAATAAATTTAATCGTGACTAGTCAAACAGACTGCAGCCTCGCTACAGAGCAAGTCAAAGCGCGGTGGCAAGGCATCTTATCTCGTAACCCTGGATCCTCTGCGAATAACGGCTCACTGCTGGTGATGGCAGAGTGTTGAGTTTCCGCGGAGGGTCTTGGGGATTTAATAAAAATACAGTAGGAAAGACAACGAATGTAAGTGTATAACACAAAATATGACCAAAATTAGGAATTGGAGTTCTTGCCAATTCAGGTGTCCACAGCAGCTGTAAGTAACTTAAGTGTTTGTGGGCTCAGGCTCTATAAATATGACCTCTCGTATCACCTGCCAGCGCCCTTCTTCATAGACTAGGTCAATGCCCAGCTTTAACCGCATATTCCGCCCAGACAAGCTGTTTTCTCGTGACATTATCACTAATGCACTATCATTTTTAGGTTCTATATGATGTATTTTTAGCCAGTCATTTAGTGGTGGTTCACCGGCATCCCGTTTCTTTTTAAATAAGCCAATAAATCCTTTTTTATCGGTAATTGTCAACTGATCAGAATCATCCAGTAAAAAGACCTGCATATCCTTATGATAGACATCTTCCAGCTGATCTAACTTGTAGTACACCCCTAATTGAACGAAGTAGTGAACAAACTGCTCAATCTCTGCTACAGATTTCTTATCTACCATCACTTTGTGACCTTTTGAAGTATATCCCCAACCTAACGTTTTGGACGGTGTTTTTAACGACGCAATTGCACAAAAGTGTATAGTTTCACATCGAGCTAATTTGACTAATCTAGTTTCAGCATTCAAGCAGTAGTTTCACTTATTACAAATTAGAACGTAACAGGGATTTTTACTATATGATTTTCTTATCTGTGCTTGGTAACAGTAAATGAGCATACGAAATGGCCTGACAACTCTGCTAAGTTCGACTCATGGACGTAATGTAAAGGTAGCTTTAACTCAGGCTTTTGATGACGTTTTAGATCTACCTAGAATGGGAATTGATATGCCATCCGGTGGTTATTAAATGCAGTTTGCGTATTCCGCGCTAGTGAATATTAGTAAAACAATCAATCTATTAGAGTGTCCGCGACTACAGGAGCCGCTTAAATGAAAGCATCCGACCTGTTTATTCACGCCATGGAAGCTGAGGGAGCTGAGTATATTTTCGGCATCCCCGGGGAGGAAAACCTGGATGTGCTGGAGTCACTACGCGGCTCTAAAATTAAGCTGATTCTGACTCGACACGAACAGGCGGCGGGCTTTATGGCGGCCACTTATGGTCGTCTCACCGGAAAGCCTGGCGTGTGTTTAGCAACTCTGGGACCCGGAGCCACAAACCTTGTGACAGCGGCAGCCTACGCACAGCTAGGGGGCATGCCCATGGTACTTGTCACTGGACAAAAGCCGATCAAAAGCTCCAAGCAGGGTCAGTTCCAGATCATTGATATCGTGGATATGATGCGTCCACTCACCAAGTACACTAAAACGATAGTCGGGGGAGATTATGTCCCTTCCTATGTGCGGGAGGCATTTAGGCGCTCCGAAGAGGAGCGCCCTGGAGCCACCCACCTTGAATTGCCGGAAGATATTGCCCGTGAGCATTCCACCATGCCAGTGCTGGAGACCAGCTATACCCGCAGGTCAATTGCAGAGGAGAAGGCTATTCGCAAAGCGGTGGAAGCTATTTCCGGATCACGTAAGCCTTTGCTGCTGGTTGGAGCAGGCGCTAACCGTAAGCTCACGGCCAAAATGCTGCGTAAGTTCGTTGACAAGCTCGGAATCCCCGCGATAACCACCCAGATGGGAAAGGGAGTGATTGATGAATCCGGTCCCCACTTTATCGGGAATACAGCACTGTCCGATGGAGATTTCGTACATCGTGCGATTGAGCAAGCAGACCTGATTATCAATGTGGGTCACGATGTTGTAGAAAAGCCTCCATTCTTTATGCGCCCGGGTGGTCCGGAAGTGGTGCATATTAACTTCAATTCTGCTCAGGTAGATCCGGTCTACTTTCCCCAGATAGAGGTGATAGGGGATATCTCCAATAGCCTTTGGCAACTGCAGGAACATCTGGAACCTCAAGATCATTGGAGTTTTGCCGATGCACGCCGCATTCGCGCGGCACTACAAAAGCAGATTGAGGGAGCATCAAAGATTGATACGTTCCCAATTCGTCCACAGAGGCTGGTAAAGGACGTGCGAGAGGTGATGCCGGAGAAGGGAGTTATCGCCCTCGATAATGGTATGTTCAAAATATGGTTTGCGCGCAATTATCCAGCCCATTTCCCCAATACAGTACTTCTGGATAATGCTTTGGCTACCATGGGGGCCGGTTTGCCTTCTGCCATGGCGGCAAAACTGGTTTGCCCAGACCGTCGTGTAGTCGCGATTTGCGGCGATGGCGGCTTTATGATGAACTCGCAGGAGATCGAAACGGCGGTTCGCCTGAAAATGGACCTGATCGTACTTATTCTACGAGATGATGCCTATGGCATGATCAAATGGAAGCAGGCCATGATGGCGTTTAATGACTTCGGTTTGGACTTTGGCAATCCGGATTTTGTTGCCTACGCGCAATCTTATGGTGCCTATGGTCATCGTATTGAAGCCACCGGTGAATTGAAGCCGATGATCGAGAAGTGCTGTCAAGAGGGTGGGGTACATCTGATTGATGTTCCCATGGACTACAGCCATAACGATCGCATCCTTAACCATGAGATCCCTGAGTTATCCAGCAAGCTGTAACGTAGGAGAGCCAGGAGGGGAATAGTTGACTTTTAGCCTCTTCTTCCACTCTTACACCGCTTTTGCTCTCTATCTATTGATCTTTTTCCTGTTAGCCCTATCTCATTTTTTTGATCAATATTAAAAGTGGGTATCGTTTGATTGTGCGAGCAACTAGGAACTTCCATAGGCATGATTCGAGAGTAGCCGTAGCGGGAAAGTACTTACCATAAAAAAGCCAAGTGTTAAGTTTCGGCGAACTATGATAGAAGAAGCTCCTTAGGGCGATGAAATTGAGCGATCAGTAATAAAGTTACCTAATTACCACTCTTGCTAAGTCACAGATAACTGTATATAAATACAGTTATCTGTTTGATATGTAAGGAAATCCACCATAGCTCGAAACAAGGTGCAGTTTTAGAAGGGCATTAGTTTGCCCCAATTCCTTGAAGAATACGGAAATGAATAACGGTGCTTCAATGCGCTCTGCCAATGGCGTTGATCAAACGGCTTCTGTTGCCCTCACTGCGGACACGACAAGCATTGCGATCTGTCTTATCGCAAGCTCAAACAGTGCAATCGGTGTCGACGTCAAACGTCGGTCACTTCTTGTACAATCTTCGACTCCACAAAGTTAACCCTTGCTACTTGGTTCCTCGGAATTTTTCTCATCACTCAAGATAAGAAAGGCATTTCTTGTATGGAGTTGTCACGTCATTTGGGTATCTCTTACAACGCAGCTTGGCGTATGAAGCAGAAATTCATGCAAGTGACGATGGAAAGAGACAACCAATACAAATTGTCTGGCTTCGTTGAATTGGATGATGCCTATCTTGGTGGAGAACGTACAGGATGCAAGCCTGGCCGCGGAGCCAAAGGTAAAACTCCCTTTGTGGCTGCCGTCGAAACCACTAAGGAAGGGCGCCCCACCCGTATCAAACTCTCTGTACAGTGCCCTTCCCAGAGATTATAAGGATGATCACATCATTTGCTCGTAAGGCTTCCAATTCAAGGGGCGAACAACCGAAGCCATACAGGTTTCAACGGTTATTCTTGATCTTTCTATTGAATCAACGAGCACGTCAGGCTCTCTAGTAATGTTTGTGATTGTAACTCGGCCATTGTGTGACTGGTAGTAGACATACAACTGAGTGTATCTAGAGTGTATAGAGATAGATTTAAGCCTATCAGCGTGATTTGAGCCATCTTTTGCGATAGTTTTCATTCTAATGAAGTGATCTTGTAATCCTTTAAGATCTGGGCCGGTTTTCGCTTCTTCACTTATTTCAGCTAAAAAATCCAGAGCTTCATTTGAAAGCCAATAATGTTTACCACTATTTTGGTTTTTGTCCGAATAAAGTGCGTTCATTCGAGCCCGCTTTGCGGCTTGGTTGTCCTTTGGTTGGTTATCTACAACCTGTAAGATGTACGTGGGCATAACATAGTTGGGCGCAACTGATTGTTTGTCGCTGAAAAAATATCGGTTCCTTCTATTCATTTGCTCCAACAGTTCCCTAAAACTTGGTGGAAAAGGCAGTGAGTCAATTTTTCCGTTCTTATTGAAATTTGGCATGATATTCTCCTAATGTGATGAGTTATTGCCTTGTCAAGTGAATTTCAGGGCATTTTGGGAGGGTCTGTGATTCAATTATATCCACAGGCTCATTCTCGAACGACCCCTGACTTTGTGGGCTGCGAACACCAAAGCACTTCTATCAATTATGTTTTATCAACCGTCACCAGCAATTTATGGAAGCTCCAGGGCAATAAAATGGAGCAAAATGCAATTTTTATAGATACACATTAGTGACAATACTGTCAGGTATAAATGGATAATTTATTTTGCGCATACCGTTCAGTGATAAAGAACTATACATTGCCAACGACTGAAAAGATGTGACTCATTTTTCAAAATGAGCATGTTTTCAAATTATTTAACGTAACGATATGCAATTTGTGAATAAACAGGCTTTCAACGATGCATAGTAACGCAGACAGGGTGGCTGGTTGTGGCCAATGACAAGTATCAGCCAGTTTTCACCTGGGAGGCGTATGAGTGCATTATGTAGGGGGTGTTTAAGATATAAATATGGTATTGCTGAGGTGGATCACATTCGGTTAAATCTGGAGTTTATGCATTGAGCTGGGTGCTCGATTTTTTCTTTATAAAAAAGTGACTAAAATTAAAAAAAGTTATTGTATCAAGGGGTTGTCCACCCGCGTTAGTTTGGGAAAATTGTGCATGGATTTAATTTGTAGTAGTTCAGACTTGATCTGACAGTTACCGGTTTTTCAGAAGGTGCTTTGTCAGGTCAAATTCAGTTTACGAGTTTTTCCTTCCAGATGCTTTTTCCATCTTCAAGTGTTGCCATCGGAGTGCGGCCACAACACTTTTTACCCTGATGGGTACGGTCATTATTGTAATATGTGAGCCATTCGTCCAGATCCTTTTGTAACTCTTCTATTGATCCATAGATCTTCCGGCGTAATGAAGGCTGGTAGAACTCTTGTAGAATGGTTTTATGGAAGCGCTCACAGATGCCGTTGGTTTGTGGATGCCT
>NZ_JBGMEK010000132.1:0-6825 GCF_041447265.1 Microbulbifer epialgicus | reverse complement strand
CTTTTGTGCAAAAACATCACCCCGAGGCCAGTCGTACCTTAACTTCCCATTTTCCCTAGCGCAATCAACGAGTTAACAACCATTTTTCCCGGCGCCACTGGCTCTTCACCATTTTTTTGCCCCGACGCGGGTTTTACCTTAGCCGGATGTTTTTCCAGAGGCAACGGCCCCTTATGTTTAGCCGCGCAGGCGCGCCAGCGCCTGACCGCCGACAGGCGGCTAAAGCCGAGGGGCGCTTGCCCCTCTTGGTGCTTGGCTAGAACGGTGGTGCGGCTTCTTCGATGGCTTCGATCAGGTGCCGGCATTCCTGTTGCAGCAGCTTCACGTAGTACTGCCATTCGGTATCAAGCCGCTCCCAGGCTTCGATAACACTCCAGCCTTGCGGCAAGTATTCCATACGCTCCAGCACGAACGCAGCGGCGATCTGTTCGCTGGTGCTGGCTCCGGTGGTGCCGGTTTTAAGCAGGCTATTGGCGGTGTTGAGGATTTTATCGAGCGGATACGACAGTTGGTTTATTTGTTCTTGGATCTCTTTTTGCGATGGCATGGCCATGCCTCCTTGAGTGGATGTTGTGTGGCGAACGTGCAGAACCCCGCGCGCAGGCCGGTCAAGGCTGCGTAGCGTTGTTTGCGGAGCACCGCGCAGCGGCTTGGCCTTGAGGGGGCGAGCACGGGGTTATGCTGAGGAGACACACAGCAGACACGGACTTTCCGGGTGGCACTGGCTCAAGTCCCCCCAGCGGGGGGATTTAGGGGGGAGAGATAAAGTTTTTTCGCGGCTTGCCGCGGCCTTATGGATTCCCCCCTTGGGGGGGCCAGGGGGGGTAAAACCCTGCGACCAGCCCGGCCTGCCCGCCTTGGGAACCTGACGTTGGTACAGTGTTTATTGAAGGCACCGTCCACCCAGCCGGCACAGGGCTTGCCCGTGCCGGCGGGCAGGAGTTTTTCGGGCGGGGAGGCGAACGGCTTTTGTGAGCCGGGGGAGGCATGGCTTAGACAGCAGCCGCTAAGGGAAGATGGTGGCTGGCGGCTTGCTTGCGCTTTTTCTGCAAGCGGGGTGACAGACGCGAGCTTGCCTTTGCAGCCACCTTTTTTTCCTGTGCAGTTTGTAGCGCAGCGGAGAACTGCCCGGAGCCACGTCTTTTGTGGCGAAGGCTGAACGGACGATTGCTATTTTCCGCTGGCAGGGGGCAAGCCTGGCGCCTTGGCTTGCTGCCGTTTTTCGCAAGCCATGTGACAGGCGGATTGGTGGCACTGTGTCGAGGGCCATTTTGTAACACAATCCACGTATCTTGCCTCCAGACTCTCCTCTGCTTTTGTCCGTAAAAATTTCTACGTAGAAACAGGTTTCGTAAAGCCTACCGCGCTACTCGTCGTCAGCTTCGCACTCGCTATCCAGTGCATCCAACAATGCAGCCCTTTCGTTTTCTATTGGCAGGCAGTCGGCTCGCTGCTTTTTTTGCTGCCGCTTGGCCGGGTGAGTCACTGCGTAAATTTGTTTCAGTTTGACGATCGAGACATGGGTATATATCTCAGTGGTTTGCAGGTGTGCGTGGCCAAGCATTTGCTGGATAAAACGGATGTCGGCGCCGTTGTCCAGCATCAGGGTGGCGACGGTGTGGCGGAACAGGTGGCAGGAGCCGGTTTTGCCGATGTCGGCTTGCTGGATGTATGTGCTCACCAGGCGGCTGAGGCGGTCGGGGGTTAGCGGAAGCCCGTTCGCTTCGATAAAGATTTGCTGGCTGTCCGGTTCCACCACAAAGCCGGGGCGGATGTCTTCGAGGTAGTGTTGCAGCCATTCGATGGCCCTTTCGCCAATCGGGACGAAGCGGTCTTTTTTGCCTTTGCCCTGCCGCACGGCCAGTACACCCTGGCTGGCATTGAGGTCGGCTTTTTGCAGGTTGACGCATTCCATACGCCGGATGCCGGTGCTGTAGAGCACTTCCAGGAGGGTTCTATCTCTGAGCCCTTCCGGGGTTGTGGTGTTTGGTTGGGCGAGGATAGTTTCGGCTTCTTCGGCGCTTAAGGTGGCCTTGGGCAGGCGCCGCTCCATCTTCGGCAGCTCCAGCTCACTGGCGGGATTGTAGAGTAAATAATTTTGCCGGGTGGCCCATTTAAAGAAGCCGCGGATGGGGATCAGCCGGGCGGCTTGGTTTCTGGCGCTGTAGGGTTTGCCGCTACGGTCTCTGGAGTGGTGCAGGTGCCGGCGGTAGCGCTCCAGGATCGGTTTGGTGACTTCGTTAGCGCGGCCGATGCCCCGCTCTTCGCACCAGTTGGCGAACTGATCCAGTGCGGTGGTTTGCTGGCCCACGGTGCGCGGGGAGTAGTGCATCACTTGCAGGTGTTCCAGATACAGACGGCTAAGGAAGCGGAGGCTTTTATTGTCCATTACGATCAGGCGAGTACGACGGATTCAGGAGTATTTTTTTTCAGGGCAAGAAGTGCTTTTTGAGTTTTTCGGGCCACTTCTTCGTAACGCCTTGTCAGCGATGGGCTGTGGCGTTTTTTGAGAGTCCAACTTGGCGCCAACTTGAGGGCAACTTGGGGCCAACTTAGGTTTTTCTGCCCCCAACTTTTGTTGGTCATAGCGGGGGTTTTGCAGGGTTTCACTGTCGATCAGCCCCATCAGGTGGGCTGCTCCCCGCTCATCGATATTGTCATACAGCAGTTCATAACTGATGGATTGACCGCGGCCACCCCGGTGGATCAGCAGGTATTCCAGTTCGGTTAAGCGCAGGCAGTGGACTTTCAGTTGGTTGTCACTCCAGCCGGTAAACTCGCGGATATCCCGGCGGCTAAAGCGATAGTCCTTTTGTTCCAGACTTTGCTGTTTGCACGCTTTGGTGACCATCTGCTGGATCAGCTTCAACAGCTTGCGCGTTTGTGGCGGTAACTCGTCGAGGGTGCGGCCCAGTATTTCATGGGCCAGCCGGTTGGCGATTTCGATATCACTGAGTTGCACTTCCAGGTATTCAATGGTCTTGCCATTGCTATTCACCGTTTTTACTTCACGCTGGTATTGGTGCAACAGGGCAATGCTGTCGATCAGGGTGAGGTACTTTTCGTGGTCTCTGCGGGTGCGGGTTTTGTCGTCGAGGAAGGTGAGTTGATCGGCATAGGGATTGATCACGGCCAGGGGCTTGAGTAGCCGCTGGACGTTGCGGTGCAGTTTTACCAGGTGTTCTTTTTCCAGGCTGGCGGTGAGGCCGGCCAGGGTGCGGCGCTGGCGTTGGGCGGCGTGGATCAACTGGGTTTGCGCTCTGGATTCGTTCACCGTGAGTACCACACAGCGGTTTAACAGCTCTTCGTCGATATCGATGGCGGTGGTGGTTAAGAACAACATCACCGGGCCTTCCACTTTGTATTCACGGGTCACCAGGTTGCCGCTGCTGTCGTCTTTGCCGGTGCTGGCGATAGTGATCTGCCCTTCGCTCTGCAACAGCTTTAGGGCGTAGCTGGCCTGGCTTGCACCTTCCTCTTCGGCAATGGCGAGGATTTTATGTTTGAGGTTGGTTTCCCCCATATAAAACAGGCTTTGCCCGGTCATGGCGGAGTACTGTACCCGCTCTTCCTCCGGTACCAGGTTTAATACGGCTTCCATTAAACTGCTTTTGCCGGCGGCGCTGGTGCTTTGGATCATTACCGCCAGGGGCCGGGTCAGTTTGCGGCTGCCGGCAGCGAGGTAACCCACTAGTTTGTTGGTTTCTTCTCCCACTACGCCACAGCGTTCGAAGTCGGACAGGATGCGCTGCAACAGGTCGGGATCGCGCAGCAGTTCCAGGGCTTGCTGCTGTTCTTGATCGCTTAAGCGGTTCGGCTGTTCTGCTTCCGCCTTGTCACCGTCCAGCTGTTGTTCCTGTAGCTGTTCCAGTTTGAGCAACACCTTGCCCAGGTCTTTTTTAATGGTGTTTTCTTCCTGCGCCAGTTCCAGCGCGGCCAGCTTGATAAACTGCTGCCGGTGCTTGGCGTTGTACAGGTCGAAGGTGTCTACGTGCAGGCCGTCGTCACAACTGGCCAGTAGATTCACCTTGAGCACTTCATAGCTTTTGTTTTTTTCCAGGCCGCGGATACGGTAGCGACGAGGGTTAACTTTCGGGTTGCCGAAGCTCAGGGTAATTTCCTGCTCGGTCACTTCCGCGGCGATGTCATTTTGCGGGGATTCGGGGACGGCTTCCGCTGGTGGTGCTGGCGTTAGTGCTGGTAATGCTGATGCTTGTGGCGCTGTGGATTGGGCGGCTAAAGCAGGATTGATGCTGTCTTCGTTTTCAGTGGTAAGACTCTCCGCTTCGAGGGTAACCGGTTGGCCGGTTTGCGATTCAATCTCCAACTGTCGTTCCGGGGCTTTGCCGTTGCCCAGCCAGACGGCTTTTCTGATCGCGAGACCAAGGCTTTTTTCGGGCGGAGTAACCTGTAAAGCGTATTCGTTAACATCCATGCCCTTGGGTAATTCGATACGGAAGCCGTCGATGCCGGCCTCACTCAAGCGTTTGGCCAGTTGTTCGGCGGCCTTGTTGCCGGCTTCGTCCCGGTCGTAGGCGATCAAGACCCGCTCAACACCGCAGTGTTTAAAGCATTGCAAATGGTCATCGGTAAAACCGGAGGTGCCATAACTGGCGGTGACATTGCGGTAGCCATTGACCCAGAAGGTCATGGCATCGATCAGGGCTTCGCACAGAATCACTTCCCGCTGGCCCTCCAGCCCTTCGCTGTTCCAGACGCCGGCATGGGGGCCGGGCAGGTACAGGTGCTTGGGGGTTCCTTTGCGCAGATCATCGCGGATCTTGCGGCCATAGATTTCCACCAGGTCGCCGTCACGGTTGAAGATCGGTACCACTAAAGAGCCGTTAAAATGCTCGTGGCCAGAGGCTCGCAGTAAACCGACAGCCTGTAATTTGCCTCTAATTTCTTTACCGGCTTTGTAGGCTTTTTCCGGCAAGCGGTAACCCAGGGTGCGATTGGCAAAGCCCAGCTTAAAATGCTCGATCAATTCCCTATCGCCCAACCCCCGGTTTTCCAGGTAGGCCAACGCTTCCGGGCTTTGTTTCAGTGTTTGATGGTAATACTCCATGACCTGCGCCAACGCCATTTGGTGATCAGCATCCGCATTCAGGGGCATATCCAGTTTGATGGTGGTGTTTTGCTTCACCGTCCTGGTGCCGGTTTCGGTAATCAGGCCCAGGTCCTTTTGCAATAACTCGCAGGCAAAGCGGAAGCTCACACCCCGGGTTTTCATCACCCAGTCAATCACGCTGCCGGCGGCACCGCAGCCGAAGCAGTTAAACAGGTTGGATTTAGGACTAATAATCAGGCTCGGGGTTTTTTCCTCGTGGAACGGGCAAGAGACCACATAGTCCTTCCCCTGCCTCTCGGGCTGGTAGCCCTGGCTCTCGACCAGACGCAATAGGGAGATCTCAGACTTGATCCGCTCGATCTCCTGGTCTGCGATGCGCGCCATATTTCCCCCGTTTCCGCTAAAAACCTGTCAAGAGGTTTTGCAAAAAAATAATTGGGATGCATAATACTTCTATTAGGAGTATTTGCAACAACCATTCGGAGCGCTGCTAAAAATCGGGGGTAAGCTATGTCATCTGCGACCGACTACGAACTCGCCATGATGACGGAAGACGATCAACTATTTTTTAAGCAGCTCGGCCAGCGTATCGCCGGCCTGCGCAAAGAACTGCGCATGACCCAGGTGCAGCTGGCAGAGTACTTGGGGATTTCCCAACAGCACATGCAGTCCTTCGAGGCCGGGCGACGCAAGGTGTCCGCTTCTATGCTGCCGAAGCTGGCGCAGCTGTTTGGGATCAGTGTGGATGAGCTGGTGGGTATGGAGGATAAACCCGCCAAACGCGGGCCGGTGCCGAAGCTACTGCGGCAGGTTGAGCAGGTGGCCCTGCTGCCCAAGGCCAAACAGAAGTTTGTCAGTGAGATGTTGGAGACTGTGATTCAGCAGGCTAGTCACTGACGCTATTGCCATATATGACAAAGCCCCAGCAGATTACTCTGCCGGGGCAATATAGATTTTCTCTAAACCGTAAGATCTGAAAGCAGCGCCTGTGTTTACTTCCTATTTTACGATTTCCTCTTCCACTGATTAAGTTTTCTTGAAATTACAAATGCAAAATAAAAAATAGACACCCCAGATAAAAGTATATTAGGAACGCTATTAACAATAACTTCTTTCTTGACAAGCATAATCGGCAGCGGCACGGCAAAAGCCATTATCAACAAAAAAATTACCAAAACGTATGTGCTGATTTCGGAAGTAAACCTCCTAAAAAAGAAAAATAAAGCCAGTCTAAGCAGCAATATGTATACCAACAGTATTAAAATATCCACTCTTACCACCTTTAATCCACAGTACTGTAAATAGTGGATCCACTCGAAAATAGTTCAATCGTTAAGGCAGTATTCGTAGCCTGATTAAAGGCCGGTTCATAGTAGCCCGGAACACCTTTATACCATGTTGCATTGTACGGTGTTCCGTATGCGCTTATTTTAGGAACGCTTCGCACTAGGCCGCCTACAGAAGTACCCAAATCAAGACCTGCATTGATTAGTGTTCCAGCTTTTTCGCTTCCAGTAAGGTCTACTAGTACTTGCTGCGAAACACTATCCGTCCCCCTAATTCCTGCCTGAAAATTATCGGCACCTTTAGCTGCAATAACAGCTCCAGCCGCACAAGTAACACCGCCACTACAAACTGCAAAGCCTAAAAGAACCTGCCCAGCTCCACCAACAGCCTGCCCAGTTCGCAGAAGAATATTCACACCCTCTTCCCTTAAGAAGCCGGCAAAGCTAGGCCCCTGAGCCTTTTGTGCA
>NZ_JBGMEK010000131.1:0-6854 GCF_041447265.1 Microbulbifer epialgicus | reverse complement strand
TAACTATCAATATTTATCGAATAAGCTCAGTTTTACAACTAAAACTCAACCATAAAATAGCACTCCAATAATTCGTAAATTTATCTCCGAATTTATAGAGATGCCCATAAATATAATTGTGCCATTTGCAAATTTCCTCATTGGAGAAAATCGTTAAGGCAGAAATCAATAGTAATTCTTCAAAGGCTATAATTCTATATCCCTGTTTTAATTAACAAGTAAAGCGGTTCAAACTATTTTGTTTGTTGGGATTCAGGCGCCTGTACTTCAAAGGGTCGCATCATATCGTAATCCTCATGGGAGAGTAGATGACAGTGCCATACATAGAGTCCCTCGCGGTCAAAGCGGGCTATTACCCGTGTTACTTGGCCGGGAAGGGCGATGACCGTATCTTTTGGGCCACTTTCTTCTGGTTGTGGCGGAAGGGGTTTTCCCAGTAGGGATTCTATTTCCAGCCTTGCCCCTTGGAATACCTCACCGGTGTGCATATATTTCTGTGGCTTGGGGATAAGTTTCCCCTTAAAAGGCTGGCGATCCAGTACCTGGAATTCTACCAGATGGATATGGATTGGATGAGCCGATACTGTAGGGTTGTATATCTCCCAGATCTCTACGGCATTGTGCTGGATAATTTCCGTGGCAGGGTCCTCGAAAAATAGGGAGCCTTCTTTTACTGGACCTAACATCAGCAGATTGCGGCCGTAGGGATCGTCCAATCGGTAGGTGGCAAGCTGTCGTGTGTGGTTCGCTTGACTAAGCCTATTAAGCGGAGGGCGCAGGGGAGTATTCAAGGTTAGCTTTAAATCTCCAATCGTATCTTTGACCGCTGCTTTCTGTTTATCAGGAGAGGCTTTTGTAGGTGCCGGAGCAATATGGAATTGCAAAACTTGGCCAGTGGTATCGGGGTCGGTAGCTGGTGTGGTGCCACCGCGCCCATCACTTAATACGCGTTTGCCATCAGGGTTGTATACCAGTGGAATTGAACTCTTTGGATTACTGGCCTTCACAAATCCCTTAAAAGGGATATCTGGTCCAAAATTTCGCAGTGTCAGTTTGTGCCCTTCATAATCACTGAAATCCACTAAAACATCTGCTCGCTCTGCGGGCGCCAATACCAGCTCGTTCAGTTGCACTGGGCGATCAAGAAAACCACCGTCGCTGCCGACCTGCACAAAGGGGGTACCTTCGTCGATCCTGAGTATCAGTGTGCGTGTATCTGACGCATTGAGTAATCGCAGTCGATAAACGTGTGGTGTGATGCTAACTTTGGGCCAAGCCATGCCGTTTACCAACATAAAATTGCCAAAAAATTCGTCCAGATGAGAGGGGTTGGGCCAATTGGCCTTCACTGCCTCGTGGGAAACCGGTGATGGAGGCTGGCCCCTCCAACCGGGAAAATAGAGTTGCCCATCTGAACTAAACAGGCTGTCTGTAATAGCGGCAACCAAGGTACGCTCTTCTGTGGGAAGTAGTTTTTCCTGTATCAGGTGATCTTCATTGTCATCACCAACCAGGTAAAAACCGAATAGACCTGCATAAACATTAAGGCGCGTCATGCCCAGGGTATGGTCGTGATACCAGATAGTGGCGGCATCCTGGGAGTTATCGTATTCGTAAATCCTTTTCTCAAATAATGGTCCCGTCTCACGATAATTGCGGGTGTACCAAGCGAGGGGATTGCCGTCACTTTTCCACTCTGTATGCCCGCCGTGAAGATGGATAACCATAGGTACAGCTTTGGGATCTTTTACATCGGCGAGGTGAATGGATCGATCCACAGGAAATAGATGCGGTCCCGGTAGCTCGTTAGCCCAATGTACAAATGTCGGTTGGCCTTCTCGGGCACGAATAGTAGGACCGGGAGAGTGGATGCGACCTGCATATTCAAAACCCCAGGCTTTTGTCATTAAACGTTTGCCCTCCTTATCCCGTAGCCCCATCCAAACTTCAGTAGGGCGGGCGGGTAGCTTAATCGGGGCTGAGCCCTGAGGGCGGATTTCTACGGGTATTGGCAGTTCATTGACGAACTTATCCACTGTTGCTGGATTTAGCAGTCGCAGGGGAGTTGCTTTGGCAGCGTCTTCAGTAGCAGTCAGGACAAGGGGGGATAACAGCAGCAGGGAAAAGATTACCCGAAACATTGGCTGCTCTTAGCAGTTAGTATTTAACTGTCAAGTATAGGTAAACAGGTGGTTTCGGTGGAGATGACTTGGGGTTCAGGCAAAGGCGCACAGGGCCCTTACCTGATGTGACGCCTCACTAGATAAAGCGATTGATCGCGGCTTTGGCATTGTCCTGATAGGTTGGATTGTCCAAGTCCGGGAAAAGCTTCCGCTGCTCACCAAGAGGTCCAGTTAATCCGCGTTCACTGCCGTAAAAGATGCCTGTGCGGAAGGACGTATCCAGCAGGGCATCGATATAGCGTTTGGCGCCTACTTCCACTTTATGGACTTTACCCAATAGCAGCATAATCCGCATCATGCCCTTCATCATATATTGCTTGAATAACGACAGGGTATTAAAGCCCTCGGTGCCTACAGTAGCTCCCGGGCTCATGGTTATGAAGCGGATATGTGGGAATTCCCGCGCCACGGAAGACATCCATAGGGCGCCCATATACTTTATCGGACCATAGGGTATCGTAGCGTCTTTGGTACTGGCATAGAGCTTTCCTTCACAGATCTGCATAAATTCCTCCATAGAGGCGCTTTTCAGGTCATACCCATCTCTTTTACACCACGAGCGGCCTCAGAGCCGGCGTAGATAGCAGCCTGGGTCAATTTATTGGCTTTCAGCAACTCGTTAGTCAGTAGTACATGTCCGAGCAGGTTGACGGCGAAAATTTGTGTGACTCCCTCAGGGGTCTTGTTATAAAACTCTTTCCCCCCGGTACCACCAGCATTCATAACCAGGGCATCAATCGGGGAGTTCAGGGTTTTAACCGCCTCTTTCACGGATTGTTGATCCGCGACATCGATAAGTAATACTTCGAAGATATTTCTGCCTGTCTCCGACACCAGCTCGGCCTGGGCTTCCTTGGCTTTGTGCAGATTGCGGCACCCGAGATAGATCTTTTTAATCTGCTGGTACTCCGCCAGTTGCCTGGCGCACTCCCTGCCTAAGCCTGCATTCGCTCCGGTAATCAATACACTCTTAATCATCTTTCTGTCTCTGTGGATATTGGGAACTGGTGCCCGGATATGGATGTACCCGGCTGTTGGAGGGAAAGATAAGCGGTTAAAGGTCCTGGATTTTGATATTTCTTGCTGTCTTAGCAGAACACCAAGACCGCAAGAAATATCAAAAATAGGGCCTTACTGGCCAATATGATTAGGTCATCTCTTCAAATACTGCAAACTATGGTGACACTATGAATCAGGCGAGTTCTATAGAAAGAAAAATTTTCCAATTACTTGTGGTAGCACTGGCAGTGATCTGTTTTATTCCCGGTGGGATCAGTGCATTTGGAGGGCTGAATGGCAGTGCTGCCCTGAGTGGAGGTGCTATGATTTTCGGCCCGGATAGTCCCTTGAGGGGATTTGGGGATAATCAATATCGATTTGCCTTTGGTGTTTTCTTTGCCCAGGGGTTGGTTCTACTGTATTTCCTGAGCAATATCGAAAAACATAAAGCATTGTTTTACTTCGTGGCTCTATCCCTCTTCATTGGCGGTCTGGGCCGCTTAAGCAATATTCTGGAATTTGGATTGGTGGATGACCAGGTCTTACCGCCTACGATTATTGAGCTTGCGATAGTTCCAATTCTGGTTTTTTGGCATAGGCGAGTGGCCTCTCAAAGTTAGTCATTAGAAGCCCTTGGTTAGGTAGCTCAAAATTATTTATGCTTAAGAGGTTATTACTATGTTACCAGTATTTTTACATATAGAGTCTTCACCAAACCTACAGGAATCGCAGGCTCTTCAGCAGTATATAGGTCTGGCACTGGAATTAATGCAACAGTACGGGGGGGTGCGTATTGCCTCTTATGATGTGGAAGAGGCCCTGGACGGAGGTAGGTCACCAAAGGCATTTGTTGTGGTATCTTTTCCGGATCGGGAGGCGATCTATGCATTCTTCAATGATCCAGCCTACCAGGCGATTATCCCTTTGAGGGACAAGGCATTTGCCCATTTACGCTTTTTTATCACTAGTGAGCGAATTTGATTTCAAGGCAAGCTAAACGGGGAAAGTATTGCTCGAAAATCTTACCGTCCCAACGTAAACTGGTAGGAAAGGAGCCTCTCATGCAGCGATTTTTTAAAAGTATCAATTTCGTAGAGCAGCATCTATACGACAAAATTTCTGTTCATGAAATTGCCGCTGCCTCTCATTACTCCACCTACCACTTCAGCCGTATTTTTAAGGCATTAGTGGGAGACTCACCGAAAGAGTATTTGCGCAAGCGCCGGTTGACCGTCGCCGCAAAGAGGTTGTTGAGTGAAGATATTGGTATTCTTGAGCTTGCCATGGAGTGCCAATTTGATTCCCAAGAAGCCTTTACTCGCGCGTTTAAAGCTTTATTTAATGTAACCCCGGCGCAGTATCGAAAGCAGCAAGATCCTTTTCGGTTGTTGTATAAGGATCAGTTTAGCCCTCACATGCTGCACTTCTTGCAAAATGAACTATCCATGGAGCCACAAATTATTTCGCGGCCAGCGATGCAATTGGTGGGGGTAGCGCAGGAATACGATCATGAAAATCTCAGCTTGCCAAAGCTCTGGTCTGCTTTCCGGCCCTACAGGGATAAGATTCCTAATCGTATTAGCGATGAATCTTTTGGCATCTATGAGTGTTATGAGGAAGCGGGTGATGAAATTCGGTTTAATTATGTCTGCTGCGCGCCGGTTGCCGACCTGGCTCAGGTACCAGAGGGAATGGTGGTCCGTGAGCTACCGGAACAGCTATATGCAAAGTTTGTTCATCGTGGATCAATCACCACCCTGGAGCAGACGTTGAAGTATATCTGGGGAAGCTGGCTGCCCAAGTCTAACTATGACTATATTGAGAGGCCAGATTTTGAACTCTATCCCCCTAAATACCAAGTTACAAGCCCGACAGCTGAAATGTACCTGCATATTCCTGTCAAAAAAAAGTAGTGACCCAACTATGCAGGCTTATTGCTATTCAAACTACTCGGTTATTTGATCTACAACGTATCGATAGTGCCCTGTAATTGCAAAGGAAAACAACATGTCTTCCAGTACAGGTCCAGATCCAATGTTGTGTGCGATCATGTAACGATCAGTTTCCTGTGATCGTTTCGCCGTCACAATACCGATATGCGGTAAGTTACCGGGCAGCATCCAGGTAACAATATCTCCGGGCAGGTAATCTTCTGATTTATCAGATATTGGGAGAGATTGCCCTTTACGAGTAAAAAAGATTTTTAGATTGGGTACTCGTCTATGATCAATATTTTTGTCCGGTCGGGAAAGCCCCCATATGCGTTTTGAGGGGTAAGCTTGAAAATGACTCGATATATCTTGGTGAACTTCTTTTTGTAGATCGATTCCCAGCTTCCTAAATGAGCGAATCACTACATCGGTACAAACACCGGTATCTGCCGGTACATCTCCGTTCGGATAGGGAATGGAGACATAAGCCGGATCATAGCGTACCTTGTGGTACGTACGTTCCAGGGCCGCCTCGGCCAGTGTAATATTTTGTGGGTAACTCTCACTACTTAGAAATACAAGGACTCCAAAAGGTATAAATTTCATAATATACTCGAGTTAAGATCACGTGAGTGATTATTGATTTAAGTTACCACTCAGCCAAAGATGCAAACCTTTTAAATATTAAAATAGCCGGCATACGCTAACAGTCCTAGAATAAGCGAAAAAGATACACTAATAATAAATGTCCATCCAGGAGCGAGATCAACTTTCTGTGGAATGAATATTTTAGAAATATGACACCTTGGGACATGGGATATCACTTCAATAATGATTCTGAAAACCACCTGAAAATAAAGCTAAAAAAAGTCTAAATAAACTTCCTATTATTTCTTCCATAATGATTTTGCAATTTTTAAGTTAAGGCAGTCGAGTTTGCTTGGGACTGCCTCAGCATTAAGAACTATATATAAGTTGTTTGATTAGGTTGCTTCTATCAGGTTATTTAGGGTGTCCCAAACAAACCAGTAAGTTGGGACAATGCTCCCATCTGGAGCATTCCATATGCTTGCCTCCACATTGCGAGCGCCAAGTTTCTTATAGAACTCCTGTGCTTTGATATTATCTTGATTCACTAACAAGCACATGCCATTTTGCGAATCTTGCTGATAAAACCAGCGAGCTCCTGCAATTAATAGTGCCTTGCCTATTCCTTTAGAGTGATATTTTTCACGTACGTGTAAATTATCCAGGTAGGACCCCCAGTGAGGGTTCTCACTTGCGTACAAAGAAACAAAACCGGCGATTTCACCCTCGACTATTGCGAGAAGTACTTGTTGGTTTGGCTTTGGATTGTTAAAGCGACCCTTCCAAAGCTGATGTCGCTCATTTGAAGCTTTATCAATTAGATACTCTTTAGTCAGTACGTTTTGATAATTTTTGCGCCAGCTAGTTGCATGTATCTCAGAGATGGCTTGAATATCTGATAGCGTTGCTACTCTTATTTTCATATGTCAATACCTTCCTTGATCTTTTATGTATAAATATATGGTAGGGCCTTCATATGTATCTTTTTTTTATAAATCAATCAGGAAATTTGTAGGAAGTTTGCTGCATGATTAAGAGTCTCTGAAATTTATCATGCTAGTGGTCCATGCGGTTAATTCTGTAACGATTGTTTTGCACGCTCTACGGAAGCCAAGATTTGACCGGCGGGCTTTGTCCATTTAAATGGCTTTGC
>NZ_JBGMEK010000130.1:0-7095 GCF_041447265.1 Microbulbifer epialgicus | reverse complement strand
CCCCTGCGTAGAATTTCTGTTAGCGGATCGGTCGTCTCCTCTCGACCTGAAAACTCGACAACGGTATTCTTGTCCATGGCGGCGTATCCCTTAGTTGGTTTATTGTCTGGCGATAACAAATCAACCAGATACGCCGCTTTTTTTCAAACCTTCAAACACCAGATTTGGTTATAACTCGTCGGATTGGTGCATTTTCGAGTTAATGGCAAGTAAAATAAGTGATAGTTGTATTTGCTTTGTAATAAAGGCTTGAATGGAGGGTGCCTAAAAGCCGATAGTAATCTAATATCCAGCTTCTAGTGCCGACAAATCAAAATAATGGATGTGCTTCCAGGTATGGGAGGGACGGTTTGTAAGAAAATATAACAAACTAGCCAAGGTTATAACCTTGAATTAATAATAGGCACCTCTAATAATTGCGCTTTCCTGAATTTTATCGCCCTGAAGCTCCCATGAATCGGTGCTGACGGATGCCAAAAATTAATTTATAGAGGTGCCTTAATATCTATGAAGTTTGTGAAAATGCTGGCTTTTGATATTTGAAGCGATGTACACCCAGTTCCCTATTTCTTTTTCAGTCGTGCTAAGGAAATATTTATAGTTGCTTTTACAGATTTGGCTAAGGATTTCTTTTAAGTCTTATTTGTTAATAATTGAATTAATTCCGATTGTAATGCGTGTGCGGGGTTTAGCGCTGAAAATATATGCCGTTGCGCTCAAGTAGTTGATAGTTTTGAGTGATTTAACAGTATTGATAGATTATATTTTGTTATCAAGCATTAAGTTGCATTTCGTGCCAAGTTTTAAAAGTATGTCAAGATCTGTTATTAGATTACCGAAATAAACGACACATTTGATGATAGAGTGGAAGGCTAGCATCAACTTTGCATTAATCATTGACTCCCTAAGTGGAAGTGCTCCGTTTTTTTGCCGGCTGATATCGCGAGCTGTTATTAGGTTGTTCTGTTGATTTTTCAGGCGAGAGAATAGGTAAATTTAGAGGTTTAATTGAATAAGGTTTAGTAATCTTGCTAGTAACTGTGATATATATTGAGTATGTTGTTGTTTTATAGCTTCGAACTGGCTAAAAGGATTTTGCAGTTGGTTGTTACTTTTAAAATATTTAGAGTGGTGTCATGTCTGTGTAACACTGCGTACCCCAAATCTGACCTCTTCCAAATTTTTGTTGCTAGATATGATCCTGGCTCTGACAAGTGGGTGATTGTTTGCTTGCTGACTTCTTATATAGAACCTAAAGCTTCTTTGATTGTTGTGGGTCATGGGGATGTGCTAACTGCGGGAATTAAATTCGATAGTTTAGAATTTTATCTTTATCGGATTGATGGTCAGTCTGCCCTCGAGGTTGCTCAATTTGTTTATGATGTTGACAACCCTGTAATTAGAAAATTTATGCAATTCATTCGAGATATTGAAGTGAACTTCTGGGGTGAATTTAGAGTTCAAGAGGTACAGGCTACCGAAACCGTATTTCGATTCCTACAACGAAATTATGCTAGGAATGCTGTTCTTGTTGATTGCTATTTGATTTTTTTGATTGTGCTGTTCGCACAGGTAGTAGAGTTATCACGCGCATATCAAAACGATTGAGCATACTCCCTTTAGTGAGCGCAGTAATGAACAGCTTCTGCTACTAGTGCAGTACTACTAGGTACACACAAGTTGGAGCGATGCCATCAACCGCTCGATTTGCTATTGCAACGCGATTTGGACAATGTTGAGAGTTGGCTGCTGATGGGGAATTTGTGTAGGGGGCAGCTGGCACTGGAAGTCTACGGCTTGCTGTTGCCGTGGACCCGGTCCGGACAGACATTTGCCTGAGTCAGGGCAAGGCCCTTGGGCAGTTGGGACAACAGGGCGAGGCCGACCAAGCCCATGCCCAATACCGTGCGCAGAGCAAACAGTGGATACCGGTGGCCTCTCATTGAGCGTGTAAGCCGAAATCGGCACACAGGTCTCGGTGCACGTATCGCCATTTATGGTGATCGCAGTAAGAAGATGCTAATGCGGCTTGAGGGCCGCCAAAAAGAAGAAAAAGGACTACAGCATGACCAGTTGGGGAAAGGTTCTTACACTGCTCGCCGGATTCAGTGCGAGCCTGTTGATTCATACGGTGGCAGCGCACGACTTTGGCGGTTCCTCCGCTGGCGATCCCCCTCCCGGCCCACCGGAGCCTCCCCCCTGTGAGCGCAGTTCAGATCCTTGTTGTGGTAGTGGGTCTGGCGCTGTGGGCGATCCCATTCGCACGTTTGATGGCGGATTTTACTTGTCCGATACGGACTTGCAGGTGGGGGCCAGCTACCCGATCCGCTTGGTGCGTCGTTATGACAGTCGCTCGGAATTCGACAATGCCCTCGGCTTCGGTTGGGCCTTCGACCATGACCGGCGCTTGTTTGAGTACCCGGATGGCTCAGTGCTACTGCGTTCTGGCTGTGGACGCCGCGACACTTTTGTGTTTACTGGTGGTGCCTATGTCACGCCGCGCGATGCCTCCCAAGGTACCCTGAAGGAACACGGCGATGGCAGCTACTCTTTTACCTACGCCAACGGCAAGCGCGATGAATTCGATACAGACGGGCGCTTGGTAGCCATCGTCAACCACAAGGGACAAAGCCACCGGCTGAGCTACGATGAACGCGGTCGCCTGCCGCTGCTCGGCACCTCGCCCAACAGTGTCGATCCGAATAAACCGATGGTGGTGGCTTACCAGCCGCGGCTTACTCGTATTGAAGAGCAGGGTGCAGACGGTGTGCTCACTGGCGCCGTAGTTGAGTTTTTCTATAACGAGCAGAGCGGACGCCTGACTCATGTCATTGCCAGTGACGGCCGGCGCATCGACTATCGCCACGATGAGTGGCAAACCGCTACCCGCGGCAATCTGGTGCAGGTGGAGGGCCTGGACAACTACCAACACAGCTTTAAATACGAAGATCCCGCAGATGCACACCGCATTACCGGCCTGCAGCGAGGTGCCGGCGCCGTCTGGGTGACTAACACCTACGATAATGAAGGCCGTGTGATCAAGCAGGTCGAAGGGCAGAATATACTTGAGCTGGATTACGTAGAGATTGGTACTACCCAGGTCACCGAGACGGTAAGAAGTGCCAGTGGCGAAGTGCTCGATACCCGCGACAGTACCTTTGTATTCGATGAGGCGGGCTATCTGCTCAAGCGCATCGATCCCCTCGGTCATGAGTATCGACAGATATACAACGATACCAAAGATCGTATTCGTATCGAGTACTGGGAGAAGCGGGGGAATGACTTAATCCTGCTCTCCGCCACAGATTACACCTATAACGGCCAGGCACAGAAGACTGGTGCTATCACCACTTTGGCCAGTGGCGAATTAATCACTCAGCGCTGGACTTATGACAACGGCTGGCTTGCAGGCAAAGAGCAGTTTTCCAGTAAAGATCCGGACAAGGTATTTCGCACTGAATATACCTTTGTGCGTGATGCGCAGAGCCAGCCTATTAATATCGCCAGTATCAAGCAAACTAAAGATGACAGCAGTTTTGCGATCACCACGCTGACCTACTGTAATGGAGAAACCGGCTGTCCGGATAGCGCGTTGGTCAAACAAATTGACGGCCCGCGCACGGATGTACAGGACATCATGTCCTTTACTTATTACGACAACACTGACCAAAGTGGGTGTAATGATGGTGGTAATTGTTACCGTAAAGGGGATATCAAAAAAATTACGGATGCGCTGGGATACACTAGAGAATTCCTCTCTTACAATGTCACAGGCCAAGCTACCCAAACCCGTGATGCTAACGGCCTGACAGTAAACTACCGCTATCATCCTCGTGGCTGGTTATTAGAGGAGACCATTCTTGGTTCCGATGACAACAGCAGTAACGACGATATTGTTACCCGCTACGACTATGATGATCGTGGTAATGCCATTAGGGTAACGGAGTCAGATGGTAGTAGCCTAGTTATGAGCTATGACCAGCGCGATCGCCTATTCCAAATAGAGGATGCTGAAGGCAACAAAATAAAATACACCCTTGACTCTCAAGGTAATACCTTGGCTGAAGAGGTATACGACGGGGAAGGTAATCTTAAGCGTAACCAGAGCTGGATTTTTGATAAGCTTAACCGTGTAAAGCAAAGACTTGGTGCCGAACAGCAGGTAACCGACTATAGCTACGATGGTATGGGTCACCTGACTCTGTCCGCAGATGCTCTTAGCATCAAAACTCATCACAGCTACGACGGCTTGGGTCGCTTGGTAGGGAGTATTGAAGATGCGGAGGGTTTAGCGGCTAGCTCCAGGTTTGCTTACGATGCTACTGGCAGTATCATCGAAGTTATCGACCCTCGCGACAATAGCACCCTTTATGAATATGATTTGGCCGGGAACCTTACTAAGTTGGTGAGCCCGGATACCAGTACCAGCACTCGCACTTACGATACTGCCGGGAACCTGACCTCAAGCACCGATGCCCGTGGAATTGTCAGCAATTTTACTTACGATGCGTTAAATAGACTCATCAGCATAAATTATCCCGGCAGTACCAGTGAAAATGCGACCTTTACTTACGACAGCACTGATGGCGGCAACAAGGGCGCCGGGCGCCTGACCGGTTACAGTAATGATGCCGGCACAACAGCACTTACCTACGACGCCTTGGGCCGAATTACCCAGCAGGAAGACAAAATAGCCGGGTTGGATTTTACGATCGGCTACCGTTACGACAGTGAGGGGCGAGTAACCAGCATCACTTATCCCTCTGGGCGCATTGTCAGCTATAGCTATGATGCGCTGGGACGAATTGCCAAAGTCACTACACAGCAAAGTGCCGAGGCTGATCCCCAGACTATCCTCAGCAATATCCAGTACGATTCCATGATGGGTATTGGTTCTATGGAATACGGCAACGGCATCACCCAAAGCTATCGTTATGACCAGGATGGCCGTCTGCAAGCGATCAATGCCAGCGGTGTAGGGGATATCCAATCGCAAACCTATACCTATGATTCGGTGAGTAATATCACCCTTATTGCAGACAATCTGGATAGCAGTAAAAACCAATCATTTACCTATGACGATCTCTATCGTCTAGCGGATGGGAGCTATGCGGAAGGGCAAAGCAATTTAGCGTATGACCTGATTGGCAACCGCACCCAACAGGCTTTTATTGAAAGTGGCGAATCACCTGAAGTCACTACATACGGCTATGAAAGTAACTCTAATCGTCTCACTGAAGTGGGCGGGCAGGCTTGGGTAATTGATGACGCAGGTAATACCGTTAGCAGTGGTGGCGGTGTTTATGAGTACACGTATAACCACGCCAATCGTCTCAGAACTTATAGCGAAGATGGCACAGTACAAGGAACCTACTACTATAACGCCCTTGGTCAAAGGGTGCTAACAGACAAGACTGAAGATAACCTGCTGCACTACGATCAAAACGGTCAATACTTGAGCAAGACCAAGCTCGGTGAAGCTGGTGCCGTCCAGAGCCAGGTAGATTATATCTACCTGGGAAATATGCCAGTTGCCCAGGTTGAAGTGCTTCTCAGCGCAGGGCAGATACAGAGTACAACGCTCACCTATCTGCACAGTGATCACTTAAACACACCGCGTATTGGAACAAACGAAAATGCGATTGTGTGGCGTTGGGACAGCGATGCCTTTGGGCATACGGAGCCCAATGTTGACCCAGATGGTGACTTTAACCTGGTTGAAGTCAGCTTGCGCTTCCCTGGACAGATCAAGGGAGAGGAAGCCCCGTACTACTACAATTACTTCAGGGATTATGATCCCAGTAGTGGTCGGTATTTGCAGAGTGATCCGATTGGGTTGGAAGGGGAGTTGAATACTTATGCTTACGTCAGTGGAAACCCGATAAATTACTTCGATCCATTTGGCTTGAAAGAATATCCAGATAATTTTGTAGGACCTTTGCCACCTGATGGTTATTACACTTCAGAAATGACGCAAACGAAATGCGGGAAGGTTCCTTCTGCCCCACCGGGAACAAATATTAATAGCAACATGCAGCTTGCCGATGATAAGTGGGATCCATTTTGGTTCTACGATCAGGTTCGTAATAAAGGTCCATGGGATTACAAGCAGAAGGGAAGGAAATACGAAGACTTTGGGAATTTTAATTTTGGCGCGACAGGCTCTGCATTCGGCTTTCCACAGAGTGTTTTGCAGCGTGGCGCCGGTTGGGCGAATCAAAAAGCTGATCCCACTAGAAAAAATCTTGGTAGCCCGTGGGGATGGTATCCTTATGGCGATGACCCTAGTGATCAAGAGCAGATCGAAAAAGGGTCCAATTATTGTGAATGTATGGGCTATTAAAATGAAAACGTTGCATGTGCTTTTGGTGTTGTTTCTTTCAGGTTGTAGTGACTTGTGTAGCGTTGATCTTCTGGGAGAGAGTAAGTCCCCTGATGAAAAATATATCGCAACTGTATTTGAAAGAAACTGTGGGGCTACAACGCCTTTTGTGAGAGTGGTAAGTCTTCGTTATGCAGGTTCTGAATTTTCTCCAGAAGAAGTTGATGATTGGGTTTTTACGATACATGGGCAATCTGATATAAATGTGTCTTGGGTTGAAAATACAGAGCTAAAAATTTCTTATTCTGCGACCGGAGATAACCCAACTCAGCGTGACAAGTGGGAAAAGGTAATTATCAAATATTAGGGTCGAGTTTCAGCCAGGCACTGGTTTTTTGCTTTGACTATTAATAGCTTGCCGGTTTCTAAGAACTCGAAAGAATAACCGTAAGGTCGAACATACAACAACATTTCTTACAGGCGTGACGCACTAAAGTGATTTCTTCTACTCCCAGATTTCAAGGCTATTTGCTCTTCTCGCTGGCCATTTCGGCCGCTTTGTATAGATCCCATCATATTGTTTTATGACAAGGGGAGTAATTCTGAATATCCGCAATGATCCTACCCACCAAAAACGGACAGATAAATATCGACAATATTTTCCCGGCGGACAAATAGTTCGGTTATGCTATGTACCTAATTGATTCGTGTCGGAAGTAGGCTGCTACACGCGCGGGCTTCTTTTGTAACATTCTCATGTGAGAAAGCACTTT
>NZ_JBGMEK010000129.1:0-7231 GCF_041447265.1 Microbulbifer epialgicus | reverse complement strand
TGACCATCGCGACCCATAACACACGGCATAAACCCTAGGAGGCACAATGCCCAGCTTTTCCCCACTAGAAAATGTGCCGGGCCTGGAAGCCTGGCAATTCGCCTACACCATCGACGATGGCCACAGTGCCGGCACTATTGTGCGCGCGACGGTAACCCAGAAAAGCGAAACCGCCACCGCAGAAGCGCCGGCAGTCGCGGTGCTGAAATGTGTTATCGCAGTGATTGACGATCAGAACAACGTGCAGACCGATGGCGCTGGAGACTTAATGCAGAGCGTCTATGTGACCACCAAAACCCTGCAGCCCGATAGTGGCGAGCCGGTAAACGTCGCCGACCATGTGGCCGATTTGGTGTCCGACTGTATTGTCGAGGTGGCCAACCGCCTGGCTGTGCATAGTTCTATTGCGGCGATGGCAATTCCAAACAGCTAACAATATACGGTGAAATTATGGGATTTTTAGACAGCCTTATGGGCGGTGGCAGCGAGTCCAGCAGTAGGTCATATATTGATGAGGACCAGAAGGGCTACCTCAATGATATTTGGGGAGAAGGGCAAAGGCTCTACAACTCTGGTCAATCTCCAGTCGCAGATATGACCCCAGAAATGCAGCAATATATTCAGGCTGCAATGGGGTTTGGCAACACTGCTAACGGCTACGCTAATCAAATGACGGGCGCTGCCAATGGCTTCGGAAATACTGCCAATGTGATGCAGAATTATTTAAATCAGGTAATGGGCGGCGGCGGATTCCAAACCCCAATGCAAAACGGTGTTGATATGAACACCGTGAATTCCCTGATTGATAACGACCTGCTGAACTCGCAAATTACTGCCAGTACTCGCGATATTTACCGTGACCTGAATGAAAACCAACTGCCGGGCATCGCTTCAGGGGCGGTTTCTACGGGTAATGCAGGCTCGACGCGTCGAGGTGTAGCCGAGGCCATAGCCGCAAGAGGTGCCGATGATAGAGCCTCAGACGTGGCCGCTGGCATCCGCTCCAATGCCTATAACCAAGCGGTGGGTGTCGCAGCGAACCAGGCCAGTGCAAATCAAAACGCCCAGATGAACACCAACAACCTCAACGCCAATATGGCAACTAGCAACTTTGGCACAGCCGGCAATCTATTTAATAGCGGATATGGAAACGCCTTCAACATGGGCATGGGTGGCGTGAACATGATGGGGCAGGGTGGCAGTGCCATGCAGAACTACATGCAACAGGTGGCAATGGCGCCCTGGCAAAAACTGCAGTTGTATCAGGGCTCTGTTGGTAATCCGATTATGTTGAATGAATCCACCCAGACCCAAAGCGGTTCTCCACTGGGGGCAATGGCTGGGGTCTTGTCGGGGCTTGGCACTGGCGGTCTTGGCTGGACACCATTTGCCGCCAGTGCGGCGGCAGGGGGCTGACGCAATCCCGTAAGGTCAGCCCTTTGCGGCGTCCTGCATAATTTCCTCGGGGGATTTGCTCTGTATGCCGCAGCGCTTTTGGGTTGATTGCTGTCGTAGGGCTTCGTACTCGCCTTTAAGTTGGGCATATTCTGCGGCTTCAGGGCCGTCACCACCCTCAAGTGCCAGTAATGCTGGCCAGAATAGAATAAGACCTACACCCATCTGCCAATTATCTTTTGTACGTTCACTGTCTAAGCGCTGATAAAGCTTTGTGGTTCGGTTGCCAACATAATCCATTTCCATAGCTATTTGGTCGCAATCATAGCCTTCGTATTTGAGAGGGGAAACATAAGTTGCATCAATCTTGTCTGGGTTAGAAGCGCAGCCGGCTGTAATGGCAGCAGTCAGAAGTAAGACGGTTTTTTTCATTTTTAATCTCCGTTATTGAATTTGCGTCGCTGGACATGAATCGCACAAAAGCATAATTGCCCCCCATATGTGCCCAGCGCCGTAAGTCGCAGCAGAGAAGGTGGGGCCCACTTGGGCTGCCTGCGGAAGAGTTGGAGTCAATGGCCTAGTCAAACGCATTTTAATCACCTCCTTGTGTGCCGGAGGAATTCAAACAGTCCACCCCAAACCAGTCAATCAACAGGTTGAATTATGCGACCAATATTAATGATGGGCGAGCCGCAAGGCGCCCTGGACTCAATTTTTATCGAGCCGAAACAGTCCCCTCTAGTCGATGGAAGCGACTCACTCGCGCTAGAAATGGACCGACGCCAACAGCAAATCATCGAGAACGATAGCCGAGTGGAGGCCATGAAAAAGGATAAGCTCGGCGGAATTGGTCGAATGCTAACGGCTATGAATATGGGATATCACGGCCAAGACCCAAGCGCTGCCTTTGCGGGTTTCAATAACCGTGTGGCTGCCCTTCAGGAACAGAATGCCCGGCTTAATTCAGAGATGGGCGATATAAGCCTGAAGCGGGCGATGCTGGAACAGAGGGCGGCAAGCCCTGGCTCTGCTCCCGCTGCAGTGCAGGAATATCAATTCTGGAACAGTCTGCCGGAAGGGGCACAGAAGGACTTCGAACGACTGAAGCGAGACCCTACCGCATTGGAGCAGTGGAAAGTTGATAATGCAGAGATTCTGCGCAACATCGCCGCTCTACAAAAAGGAGCTGAAACAGATGCTGCAGACTGGTCCAAAACTCGGCAGGGCATCTTGAAGCAGGGCTTGGAAGCACAAGGCATGATTCCAAAGATCGAAGAAATGCTAGAACTCAACGCTCGCATCAAAACCGGTGCTACTGCTGCAATGTGGAAAAGAGCTACGGACCTCTTCAATACAACGGTTGGCGATGTAGGCAAGTTCCACTCCTTAGCGGGTGAAATGGTGTTGGGGCAGATTCGTCAGCTTGGGGCAAACCCAACCGAGGGTGAGAGAGCTTTCCTTGAAGGCATTAGTTCCAGCCTATCTCAAGGCGGACAGGTGAACGAGGCTATCCTCAGCAACCTGAAGCAAGTGCAGGAGCGCATGCTGGATAGAGCTAAATGGTTTGCCGAAGACCGCTCTCGAACAATGGAAGAGTGGCTCTTGCGTAATGGCGATTTTGAGCCTGGGGATATCCAACGAGATGGCCCCGAAGCGCAGGCAGATACAGACCTTAACGGTTTCAAAATTATCAGCGTGGAATAACAAATGCCTGTCTATACCCTGGAAGGGCCTGATGGCCGCATCTACAAAATTGAAGGGCCGGAAGGCGCTACCGCACAGCAGCTGGCAACAGTAATTTTTCAGGCGGGCCCTCGTGATTTAAACACAATACAAGGTGACCTGCGCGAAGCTCTGGACCGTGGGGAGGGGGCGCGAGCGGAGAGGTTGTCCGCAGAAATGCAGGAGCACCCTAGCTATGCAGAACAGCGGGCTCAGGAGCTGGAGGAGGTTGATAGACAACTCGGTCCTGAATCAGTCCACCCTGTGATGGGTGGGGTTCGCTCTGCACTCCAGGGGCTTACTCTTGGTTTTTCTGATGAACTGGGGGCCCTAACAACCGCGGGGTATGAATCACTGGTAAACGGGCGTGATTTCAAACAAGAATACAATCACCAGCATGATACACTGGCGGAAGAGCGTGAGCAGTTTTCTGAAGATTACCCGAAAACAGCAGTCGCTACAGAGCTTGCAGGTGGTGTATTAACCGGTGGCGCCGGGCTCGCAAAAGGCGTCGGCAAGATGGCAGGGAAAAGCCTGATTTCCAAAGGTGCAACAGCCTCGGGAATCGGTGCAGCTGAAGGGGCGCTGTATGGAGCAGGGCAGGGATCAGGAACTCAGGGACGTATCGAGGGCGCGCTTACGGGCGGCGCTACTGGTGCAGTTCTTGCTCCTGTTGCTGGGGCAGCTACCAATCTCAGCGGCCGCATTCTTAGTCCTGTTGGTGATTGGGTCACCGACAAGCTTCTGGTACGTCCTGAGCATGCAGCTCGTCGCTTTCTTGCCGATGATTTGGCGGCAGAGGGATTTGATAGCGGCGCTCTGGAAAAAGCCACACAAGAACTGGGACCAAACGCAATTCTAGCTGACGCCTCCACCGCCGCGCGCGACTCCCTCGAAGGCGTTCTATCCATGACCGACACCCCCGCCGCACGTAAAGCCGCCGAGGAGCTATTCAAGGCCCGCAATAAGGGGCAGCAGCCCCGGCTTATGGGGGAGCTTCAAGGCAACCTTGGTGTGCTTAGCGATACGATGCTGCCAGATACCCTAAAAGGACTGAAGGCACGGCGCGGCGCTCAGGCGGAGGATTTGTATGGCGCAGCCAGGCAAAAGCCTGTTCGTGTAACTGAGAAATTGCAATCCATTATGCGCGCAGATGCAGTAAAGAATGCCGCTCAAAAAGCCAAAAATACTCTCTCCAACAAACGTATCGTAGGTAATAAAATCAGCCATATTGATTACTTTGATGCGATTAAGCAGAACCTTGACGACCAGATTGAGGTGGCTATCCGAAAAGGCGAGAAAGGTACCGCCCGAGATATCCTTCAACTTAAAAAGGAGCTTGCAAAGGAGATAGATTCTCAAGTGCCCGAGTATAAAGCGGCTCGCGATGCTTATGCTGGCGATTCTCGATTACTCGATGCGGCAGAGTATGGTCGGAAAATTCTCCGCGAAGATGGCGACACTCTTGATGATGCGCTGAAAGGAATGAGCGAATCTGAGAAAGAAATGTTCCGCCAGGGAGCACAAAGGGCTATTCGCGAAAAGCTAATGCAGGCAGCAGACAGCCATAACGCAACCCGCCGTATTTCATCGCAACTTTTGCGTGACAGGATGAGCCGGGCTTTCCCATCGAAGGCAGCCTTCGATAAATTCATCAAGCAGGTTGAAATTGAAGATGAAATATTCCGCACGACTTCAATTTTGGGCAACTCTAAAACCGCAATGCGCCTGGATACACAGAGGAGGTTGAAAGGGGAGGATATCCCTGGCCACGATGGTGGCACGGCGGGAATGTTGACAACTTTGGCCCGCAAGGTTGCCGGTGCAAGCCTGGGGCCGGAAGCGCGCGAGGAGCTGGCCAGCCTAGCAATGACTCGCCTGGGTGATATAGACCTTGATGGGATTATGAAATCCAAACAGTTCGTAAAGCTTCCTGAAGGCGCTCAGCGCTGGCTGGAACAGTTGACTGAAAAACAGGGAACCCCAGCGGAGTTTTCAGCAGTTCAAACCCCTATAGGTATCGTGGGGCAGCAGGACGGCGTATTGCTAATGAGTGGGTCGGTAGAGTGATTATCCAGTGGTTTTTAGTTGGATGCATGCATAAACCATCCCTAAAGCGGCCAGTAGAGGTGATGAAGATTTTCTGTAAAGTCATTACTACAAATCCACAAAATTGTAGATAGGCAAAGGTAATGGGTTTTAACCAAAAGGATCGTGAAGAATTAAAGAAATTCCTTCAAGAGAGCGCCTTGGCATTAGATGACCGCTTTTTCACTATTTCTACTGGTGCTCTTGCTCTATCAATTACATTTAGAGAGGCGCTTGTACCGCAAAATCCAAATTGTATTTGGATGCTTGGGGCTAGTTGGATTAGTTTCTCGCTATGCATTTTACTTTTTCTCACTAATCGACTGGTATGGCTAAGAAGGAGTGGTATCTTCCTGGAATTACTGGACCATGACGATGAACAGGAGACTGCACA
The DNA here is from genome assembly GCF_041447265.1 of Microbulbifer epialgicus. NCBI lineage: Bacteria > Pseudomonadati > Pseudomonadota > Gammaproteobacteria > Cellvibrionales > Microbulbiferaceae > Microbulbifer > Microbulbifer epialgicus. The sequence continues at coordinate 1,632 of NZ_JBGMEK010000129.1, read as the reverse complement.
TAATTATATTGCTCGCCGGCAACGATCTACGAGAGCCTTATTTTACATGGAGATGCTTGCATTTATTTCTGGGGTTGGAAGTCTAGTAATTTTTGCTTTAATGAACATTGATGGCGCACCCTCATGATTTTATGTACGATCCCTCAAAAATACTGAGGGGTCGTCATGCGCCTATTACTACCAATTATCCTATCCGCTGCCCTGGCCAGCTGTCTTGAAGTCGAAGCCAAAGAGGGGCGTGGCTACGACCGCCACGAGTGGCTACCCAAGTGGTCCGACACTGACGGCGACTGCCAGAGCACCCGCCACGAGCTGCTAGTTCAGTTCTCCCTGGCTCCGGTTACCTTCACCAATGACAAGCGCTGCACGGTTGATACTGGCCTATGGCTGGACCCTTACACCGGTCAGTTCTTCAGCCTGGCTTCTGACCTGGATGTTGAACACATCGTCCCACTTTCATGGGCGCACGAGCACGGTGGTGCCAATTGGAGCAGAGAGTTGAAGCGGCAGTTTGCTGAAGACCCTGAGAATCTGTGGCTGGTCGATGACGGCCGTAACCAAAGCAAGGGCGATAAAGGCCCTGATGAGTGGATGCCACCCTATAAGCCCGTCCAGGCTATCTACGTACAACGGTTTATGGCGATAGTGGAGAAGTATGGGCTTGAGTTCTCACCGGAGGAATCTGCTCAAATTTTGGCCTTATTAGAGGAATGACACGGCATACTGTATGAATGCACAGTGGTGTTTTTATGTGCCAAAAAGTGTCTAAGATTCGCCCCTAACCCATTGATTTATATAGAGCGAAAAAGAGCTTAGAGGCGCCATTTTCTTAGACAGTGATTACCCGCAAAGCTAGTAACCACGGGGCCTAGAGGGTGGTTCGCGTAACTACTGTTGCATCATAGGAGTGTGTTCGGGTTTCACGGCCTTGGTCTTGCTTGCGGTTTTTGGCATTTTTCTCTAAGAAAATCAGTAAGTTACAAAAGTATTTGCAAACCCCAAGAGCCCCCGCAGGAAACGCGATTGGCTCAGACCGGGGTAGGAGGCAGGTTTGTTTGAGGGCTTAATAAGCAGAAGCATTCGGTCAAATATTGAACGGCAAGCCCAAACCTTATATTCGTGAAGCACGCAATCGCGGCAGGACTGAGCGGATAAGCCCAGCCCAAAGTTCGAAGGGCTTCTTTATAGGGAGCGCAGAATAGCAGAGTGAGGGGGAAACCACTATGGATGGTTGTCTCTTCAGCGCGAGGAGGTTTGGAGCGTCCAATGTGTGGGGTGGGGAGTTGCGGCAGGGAAATATGATTCCTAGATTTCTGAGATCACAGCCTATCGCATAGGCTTGTCCTTATGAGCTATTGAGATGCTGTGTCAGTGAGGAGCGTGAATATCTGGGTTTTTAGTCACTTGTTAAATGCCGGATGCCCCCACGATAACCATACCAGCAAAAAAAAGTAATTAGTCGACCCTGAAAAAAGTCTCCAGACCTTGTGGCACTAGGACCACGTGAACATATGACATAGCCATTTCGACCAGTTTTCGCTATTCTGATCCAAATTTCTGGTCGAAATGCTCAAGGATAATGATGCTCACGGACACCGATCAGTACCAACAAACCAGCTTTTTTGGCACCGA
>NZ_JBGMEK010000128.1:0-7271 GCF_041447265.1 Microbulbifer epialgicus | reverse complement strand
GTAGTGGCCACAGGAGACTTGATATCCACGGGAACAAAGTCAGGGGTATCAGACACCGAAGTTAGTTCAGTTAGTTTACGGTACCAGTAGAGGAACTGGCTGTAGTTTAGGTTGTGCTTACGGGTATAGGCGCGTTTGGATTGAGAGCTTCTCTCGTAGGCCCTGACATGACTTTGCCACTGCTGCTGATTCATGAGCCTTTCCTCCGAAGTTGATGGAGGAGGTATCATGGCAGCCTGTCAGAGCGAGTTGAATAATGTGGTTCATGTACCGCTTACCCTGTTCGCCAGATACTTACTTTTACTCACCTTTATCAATTTGACTCTAAAACTGAGAGCCGCTCAAGTCTTTTGAAATAATCTTTCAACTCCAACGCAATTTAATTCCTCAATCGCTCTTTGGGTCATTTTTATCTGGACTTCTTATTGGTTAGAATTATTTGAGCACTTTATTTAAGCGCTGCTTTTTCCATCAGAAAAACCGCCCTTAACAAGCTTTTATTACCTGGTTAATACCAATTTGGCCTGACAGGATAAGTAGGTCTCTAACATTTACTCGGTGCCACCTTATGAGGATCGTGCAGTTTCGGAGGTGTCACATTACCACCATGCTGTTTTAGCCAATCACAGGCAAGAATAATATCGTCCGCCAGCCCATTAATCGCATTTAAGTTGAGATGTGGGCGTACCACGATACGCAATGTATTGATCGACTGGGCATTCGGTGGCATCGAATAGGCAGATAGTACCCAACCGCGCTCACGCACCTTGTCGGAAATATCATATTCATTAAAATTCGTGACCTTGTTATTAAGGGTCATTGCTACTACTGGAATACGCTGGGTCTTGTTCATAATTTCGAAGTAACCGCTTTCTACCAAACGATTACGAAGGGTTTGTGCATTTTTCAGGGTGTGCTGCATGATATCCTGGTACCCCTTAAAACCGAGACGAATGAAGTTATAGTACTGATAGGCCACTGTGGAAGCATTACGACTAAAGTTCAGCGTAGCTGTAGGCATCTCTCCGCCCAAGTAATTTACATAGAACATCAAGTCTTCATCAAACACCGAGCGCTCGCGAAAAACTACCCAGCCCAGCCCCGGTGGTACCAAGCCAAATTTATGCCCTGATGCATTAATGGATTTCACCCGTGGCAGACGGAAGTCCCAATGGTAGTTGGGATATAGAAATGGATTGACGAATCCGCCAGAGGCACCATCGATATGCATGGGAATATTATGACCTGTCTTCTCCTCATGACGATCAAGCCAGCTGTGAATGGCACGGAAGGCATCATCCTCACCTGTAAACGTCTGCCCAGCAATGGCCACTACCGCAATCGTATTTTCGTCTACCAGCTCATCCAAGTGTTCACTGGTAAAGCGATAGTGTCCTGGCTTCAGAGGGGCAATGCGGGGTTCCACATCGAAATAGCGCATGAACTTTTCCCATACGATCTGCACATTGGCACCTGTAACCAAGTTAGGTCTGAACGCATCCTTGCCAGCTTTCTCACGCTGCTTGCGCCAGTTCCATTTATGCGCCAGCCCTGCCAGCATACAAGCTTCTGAAGATCCGATGGTTGCCGCGCCGTAAGGTACTACATCTTTTGGACCATTCCACAACTCATGTAGCCAACGTACCATGCGCGCTTCCATGGCGAATAGCTGTGGGTACATATCGTGGTCGATATAGTTCTTGAGGTAATGCTTTTTCGCTACATTGAAGGCCTCAGGTTCGGTAAAAGTGGTGACAAAGGAGGATAAATTCATCGCCGGCTTAGCATCGGCCCAGGTTTCACTGGTAACAATGGACTCGGCAGCATAGGCAGAGATACCGCGCCTGGGGAAGTGGCTCTCAGGAATGTCCTCGTTGTATTCATCGAAGAACATGTCAAACGGGGATTTCTGCTTCACTGTTACGCTCCTTGTCAGTCTTCAGTACCAGAGAAAGGTGCTGCTTGCGTCCACCCTCTTTTTGTCAGAAGGGTTTCCGTAAGTAAAAAATCCGCAGAGTTATGGAAGTAGAAGTCCCAACTCTGCCAGGCACCCAGGTAACATTGGCTCGGGAATCTGACACAACTACCCGCTTGGGTGGAATAAAGGACACCAGAATCGCAAAGACAGCATAAGCCATACGCCCATCAATACCCTGGGAATACGGAAACGACACGATACATCTGGCTACGTTTAGTGGTAAGGAAGGCAGGGACTGCTACTGAAAAAAACGCCCTCGCCCTGTTGGAGACGTCTAACTAAATTGATTGATCTTCCCAAAGCTTCACTGACAGCAACCTTACTTACTACTGGGCCAGAAGAAAAGAATACTCTGCACTCGAGACTCGCTGTAAATAGATCCCTGTAAGCTCGTAATCGGCATCCATGCCTCATACGGTCCCGAGCGCAGTGTATTCTTTCCTTCCCTATTTTTAGGAGCTGGGCTTATTACCGCCCGAGCACAATGCTATTTGCCAGTGTAGATAAGCCAGGTATTGCCATGTAAATAGCAACCATAGAAAAAACAAAACGGCGTCGGCCTCTATGCGTTTTCGCAATGAAACAAAATGAAACAATGGGTAAAACGCTACCATCAGATCAGCTTGGTACACCGTGTTTGGTGTAAATATCAAAGCGCCCAGACTTTCCCTCAAAAGATAGTGTCGGCTCTTTCCCGCCCAAGTTAGCAGCTAGCTTGGGACGCTTGACCACCGTGCGGTAATAGCAGGCCTTGTAGGCAGGCTCCAGCAACGCATCAGCATCCTCATCCGCTCCTACCAAATGATGAAAAGCCACCATTTCTTTCTTCACTTTGGCACTCTTACCCCGTGGCGGGAACATGGGGTCAAGGAAAACCACAGGCCAGGATTCCTCTTTTTGTTGCGCCAGCCAGTCCGCAGCCGAAACAGGATCGTCATTCAGGGATAGGCGCTGAGCCAAGAAAGCCAATTCCGGGTCAGTGATAGAGGCCTCTTGCAAGCGTCTCAAGCCATCCTGTAGTAACAACTTCACAACGGGGTTACGCTCCAACATCCGCACCTCACAGCCCAGTGATGCCAAGACAAAAGCATCGCGCCCCAGCCCTGCGGTTGCATCCAATACGCGGGGGTGAAACCCGGCTCGTATGCCGACAGCTTTTGCTACCGGTTGTGCCTTGCCTCCACCGTATTTGCGTCGGTGAGCCAGTGTGCCACCGACAAAATCCACAGCTACAGGCCCCGGTGCCTTACGCCCGGTAGCGCACAACTGGAGTTGCTCTCCACATCGCAGCACCTGCGGAAAGTCATTAATTTCTGTGGGGTCTATTATTCCCAGGTAAGGAAGTTCGAGTTGACTGGAAAGTTGCTTGGCAACGGCAAGGTTTCCTGATGCCGCCGCAATAATGGCCAATGCTGAGCTCACCGGCACTCCATAAAACAGTTAAACGGTGGGCGATGCTAACCCGGATTATCCAACCATTCCAGAGCCTGGGAATACTCATTCACAGCAAAAGGGCGCACTTCAGCACTAATAAAATGGCAAACCAAGCGAGGCATAAAACTCAAAAGGGGGTTATCGGATACTACGGCAATTTTCTGAATATGCTTCTGATGCTCGTGCACAAAGCGGAAATGGGTGATCATCGCAACGAAGTTCTCCCAACCGGCAAAGTCCTGCGCATCGATCAGCAACCCTTCAATCCTGCCCTGCTCCCTGATTACTGGATCAACTTGGGAGGCCAGCTGATGGAAATCCTCTGCGGCAAATTTCCCTTTGGGCCGAACTTCAAGAATTTTGTGTCCCTGATACCATTTATGTTCAATCATTCTTCCCAAATAGCTTTGGGCCGCCTGAACAGGCGACCCTCAACAGTCTCCTAGATTTCTGTCAGTTTAGCGTTGCGGCTGGTTTGAATCGTTCTCCGCCTCCGCATCGGCGTCGCTATCCCCGTTACTATCATCTCCAGTATCCGCATCCTCCGGAGCATTCTGGGCCCCATTTGAAGTATTCCCAGTATCGCCATTCATATTGTTCATAGTGCCATCAGAGCCATCACCTGGCAGCTGACTCGAATCATCAGCCCCGGGAGTCGGCGTAGGGGTTGTAGGGGTCGTGCTGCCAGGGGTTGTGGTCGAGCCAGCATCAGTTCCAGGTGGGGTCGGATCTGTCTGGTCAGATTCCTGTGGCATCTGGGTGTCGGGATTACCCATACCATCGGGAGGGGGAGCAGTGCCATTAGGTGAGGTTGAGCCACTACCGCTGCCAGTACCCGATGGCATAGATTCGTCGCTCTTCTGCTCGCTTTTGGGTTGATCCATCGATTCATACGCTTCTCTGGCCTTATGCTCGCCACTTCGCGACATAAAGTATCCGATGATCAGCAGTAAGATGATCAGTGGAATCAATAACTTTTTCATATGTTGACCTCTCGACCCCAGGCGGTTTCAGGAAAATCACTCATCGCGAGGCCGACCCAGTCCTAGAGCTTCTGGGCACGCAGTGCTTGGCACTGCAAGCCCGCCTCACTCTGCATCCTTGCGGCAATATTAGCTGACCTTCAGGCCTTTTGACGCCAGTGTGAAGATAATGCAATGAATATCGACTAAAAGAAGGTGACGCCAATACTGATAAGAATAACCCGGCATTGGTGTACTGCAAGAAAGTGACCACACCTTGGAGAGTTTGGATTGCTGTATATAGCGAACCGCTTACAACGGGAAGTTCTAATAAATATTATTTGGCTAGGTTCCCTACGCTACCGGAAAGAAGTTGTCATCTATGAACCCGGAAAACCAATAAGTAAACAGGTTAAGCGCGGCACAAGAATGTGCCGCTGTCGACTATAAGCCGGAGCAAGTTCTTGAAGTAACAGCAGCTTCGCATATTTGCGCGACGATGAGGCCGGTGAGGATTCATCTATTTCATTGCCAGCTCAATAATAGTCAACCCTGGGTGGTAAACTCATTGAGTTCCGCCAATAGTGCCTCTGCGTCAGACTCTACCACTACCGCATCGCAACTCCTCAGTTGCAACCTTCCATAGCTATCCAGGCTGGCGAAAATCAGGTAGCGCCCCCCCTTTTCCAATTTCTTATCGCAGTATTCCAAGCCGAGACGAAACGTTATCTGATCCGCTACTGCCCCCTTCCATACCTGATCCGGCACTGCGGAGTATACGTAGCCGGAAATTGCTGTCATACCTGGTTCTGACAGAGCGCTGTCCACATCTCGATGAATACCGATCACCTCCACCTGCGCCACTACCGCTGCTTCAGTAAAGCGGATTTCCAGGTTGGCATTGGGCACCACCGAGGCCTCCTCCCCTGCATACCCTGAAATGGTTATCAGACAGAGGAAGATAATGGAAAGTCTCTGGGCGAATGTTCTCGAGAAAATAAGTCGAGGCATAATTCATCTCCGCTATTGGTATTCTTGCTGTAGTAGGAATAGCACAAGTCAGGAACTTCAGAAGACCCCGCTCCATTACTTTATCTATATCGTTTATGGAATAGGATTGGTTATTTATTGATCACACCTTTAGTTCTCGCGCAATTCTCCTCAGTATTTATGCTGGGACCTGTAGCTGACGGTGAAGCCTATAGCCAGTAGCGCGGTGGCGTGTGACATCAAGCCAGCATTTCACTTCGTAAGTTTCGTGTTGCCTTAAACATTATCAGCCTAGCATTGAGTATTCGCGGTGATGTAACCGTAGATAATTTTTCCTACAAGGGATGCCCCTTGCTTTCTGGATGTCTGGTGTGGCGCTTTGCTTGAATCAACCTATAAAGCGTTCAAACCCCGCAGAGATTTCACGAAATTATTTAGAGGCTCCCTAAAACACCTATCTATAGTTTTAGCGCTTACTTCCAACTAAAACCGTGCAGCAAAAATCAAGGTTAAAAGCTATTTATAAATTTAACCCACCTTACAAAATCCCAGTGAACAACAACACACTGAGCAAAATACTCTCCCACCCAAATATTTAATAAATATTTCTACATATGCGACAAGCGGGACTACTACTAGGACAAATAGCCCTAAACCAGGTTTATCAGAGCAGTCATTTTGCTAGGATTTACATATGACGACCAAGTGCATTTTATAGGTAATAAATTCAGAGCACTTAAGTATCCTCTAATTAATCCCGTAATACTTCTGAATTTAAGAGCGGCTCACAATCAAAAAGCAGTAACGCAGGGCGTCAATCGCCCCGATAGTCCCGCATAGATATTATGGGATTGTTCAGAGGCTCCTTATCATCATTTAAATTATTTGCCAAAAGGCGCCCTACAACACAGTTAAAATAAAGTTGATAATTTTATTAACACTCAACAAATAAAGAAAATTATGACTCAAAAAATATCGGCGATACTCATGGCGATTACAGCAGCTACTGTATCCATAACAGCAAACTCCAAAACATTAGTCTGGGAAGACAACTTTGACGGCGACAGCATTGATACTTCAGTCTGGACTTACGATGTTGGAAACTCTGGCTGGGGCAACAGTGAGCTGCAAAACTATACTGATAACAGAGATAACGCTTACGTAGAAAATGGCAATTTAGTTATTCAGGCACTGAGAAACACCGATGGAGGATTTACTTCTGCCCGCCTTAAATCCATCGGCCGTATGTCCTATAAATACGGTACCATTGAGGCACGCATTAAACTGCCAGACTTGGATGCCGGCCTATGGCCAGCATTTTGGCAGCTGGGAAATAATTTCGGTCAAGCTGGTTGGCCTGCCTGCGGTGAGTTGGATATTCTAGAGGCGGGCATGGCTGAAGCGCTTAACGCGGGCAAGGTAAATTCTGAAATCTCCGGTGCTTTCCACTGGTGGCATGAATCGGACGACTACACCGGTAGAGCGGATTATGGCCAGTCCAAGAATCTAATAGAGGACTTTCGCTCCAATACCAATCTCATTGAGGGTTACCATATTTTCGGTATGACTTGGACACCCGAAAACATCGCTATGTGGGTGGATGACGAAACCAATGAAATAATCAGCATCAATACAGATGATCCGGCATTTAGTGAATTTCAGCAGCAGCACTTTCTGATTTTAAATTTAGCAATCGGAGGAAATTTCCCGCAGATTTTCGATAACAATGAGATCACTGCACCCATGCCCGCCAAGATGTACATCGACTATGTACGTATCTACGACAATGACGATACTAGCTAGTCGGCCCTGAAAAAAACCAAACACTTACCTCCAGCACGGTGTAATGAGGGTTTACGGGGCGATTCGGACTAAATCCACCTTCCAAAACGTAAGTAAAATATCCG
>NZ_JBGMEK010000127.1:0-7317 GCF_041447265.1 Microbulbifer epialgicus | reverse complement strand
TGCGATACAAGCGGTGTCACCAGAGACTGGTGAGAGTACCTTGTACCGAGGGGTTGTAAGCCTTTATCGATAGTTATAAAGAGAAATACGCGTATTATGGGTTTTAAGAAGTTAATGGCTGCCCTGCTTCTCAGCAGTGTAGCCCGAATAGGTGTAGCAGAAGATATCGCCTATCTCGGTGTCGCTGATGGCTATTGGGAAGTGTGGCTAACGGATACCAGTGGTGAGATTTCAGAACAGTTAACCGAAATTAGGGCTGATGTATCTCGTATTTCCTGGTATCCGGATGGCGAAAACCTGTTGGTGAATCTACACGATGGCAGGCTTTATAAGCTGAATATTCGCACAAGGGCCTTAAAGGAAATCAAGGCACCAATGCCTAATATCCTTGATGCGGTTGTCAGTCCTAAAGGAGATAGCTTTACTTTTTCTCTAAGTACTTCTAGCAGTATCGATGACAATGATATTTATGTTTATCACTTTGCCACGAAAAAGCTAGATAAACTAACATCCATGCCACGTCTGCAACATGAGCCCAGCTGGTCTCCAGATGGAAGATATGTCTATTTTCTTTCCGGAGATGGCGGCCAGGTTCATGACATTTGGAGGGTAGGGGTTAAAACACGAAGCACTGAGCAATTGACGGTTAGTTCGCTCTATCACTTTGACCTCGCAGTTAGAGATGATGGCGTGATCGCCTATTCTGGGAATAAGTCTGGTAATTATGAAATTTGGCTTAGGCAGCCTGCCGGCCAGACAGAAATGCTAACTCAAAATCCCGCATTAGATGCCCGTCCGAGCTGGTCTCCAGGTGGGGACCAATTACTCTTCCACTCAACCCGTCAAGGCGGGTTGAATATCTGGGTTTACGATATTCCAACAAAGTCCCTACAGGCAATTACCAAGAATCCTGAAGGTGCACGACATGCTGTTTGGGCACCGCTAAAAGGGAGACGTTCATGAATAAACTGGGTTGGATTCTCCTCCTTGGTTTGGCAAGTTCTTTCACGCAGGCACTTGAAGTAACTCAAGTCAGAGCCGAGAGCCAGGCTTTTGATCCCGAATTAGGGGAAAGTGCAAAAATACATTTTTCCATTGATGAACCCGCAAGCGTTTCTCTGAATATCTATGACGGACGTGATCGCCTGGTAAAGCAAGTAAAGCAGGAAGAACTTGCGGCCGGAGAGCATGCGCTGAGCTGGAATGGAATGGATCTGAAAGGCCGTGTAGTACCACCCGAGGCCTACAGCTACTCCCTTACGGCAGTCAATGCTGAGCATAATGTGACTCATGACTTAACCGATTTAACCGGTGATGAAATAGTCAATGTGAGTGATGTGCGTTGGGATAAGGAAACCGGTTTAATCCATTATCATCTTGAGAGACCGGCACGGGTCAGTATTCGTATTGGGCTGAAAGAGGGGGGGCCGCTCCTTCGAACCCTGCTGGATTGGGCACCTCGTCCAGGGGGAACTCAAGCAGAAGTCTGGGATGGATGGGATGCATCTAATGCACTGAGGGTCAATGCGCACCCAAAATTGAATCTGGCAGTGACAGCTTACTCCCTGAATGAAAATATTCTGTTGGTAGGAGGGAAGCCTCAAAGTGTTGCTTTTGCAGAGCTGACAGAAGAAAACAGCCGCAAAAAAGTAGAAGTGCGTAAGCACAATAAGCGGATGTACTTTCATGCGGACCAGCCCCTGGAAACGCGCAGTGATTTTGAGACTTTCTTAACGCTGGGCATGGATGCAGAGAAAGATGCAGAAGGGCGCTGGGTGGTTTCCGGAAGCGTTCCTGTACGGCTGAATGTGGCTAAAAAAGATAAGGAAAGGCTGCTAGAGCGTCGATTCGAACCTGTGTTTTACGTCGATGGCACTTTTGCTTTTGAAACTGAGGTGGGTTTTTTACCTATGACCTGGCACTGGGACACCTCAAGCGTCAATGAAGGGGAGCATTACGTTACGGTGAATGTTCGCGGTTATGAGGGTAACTTTGGCACGGCAACCCTTAAATTTTGGGTGAAGCGCTAAATAGACACGATTTTTTAAAGGGTGTTGCGTAGCCAAGTGTGCCTTTTTCGCTTACTTGGCCAGCGCATCAATGGATTGCGAATGAATTGAAAGGTATCTTTTCAAAATGAAAGCAATAGCAATAATTTTTGGGGTTCTATTTTCGTTTAACGTAGTGGCTGCAGACAAAAAGGCCCACACGCGCTTTAAGGAACTGGAACAGATACATTCAAGCGAGCGCAATGCGGCTCAACAGTTGGAGCTTGCTCAGTACTATTATCGTGCCAGAAAACTGGAAAAGTCCTATCAGCAGGTGGACCTCCATTTACAGCGCGAACCAAAGAGCGAGGAAGGGTGGCTGCTGATGGGAGATATCTGGAAAGAGTGGGGTCAATGGCAGCAGGCTTTGGAAGCTTATGATCTGGCCGCAGAATTGAACTCCTCAAGGGCAGACATACATCTTCGTCGCGGACAGGCTTTCGAAAACCTGGGCCAGCAAGATAAAGCTGACCAAGCCTATGCCCAGTATACGTCCTTAATGAGTCGTTAAAGATTGGTCTTTAACGTATTAAATATACACCATTGAAAATTAGTGCATTCAAGAAGTGTGCAATAGCAACCTTAATGATGGTTAAAGGCTGCATCTTGCTTTGCAGTAGATTTAGAAAAGGATTACAAGATGACCAGTTGGGGGAATTTACGCACAGCCTTTGTGGGGCTGTGTGCAAGTTTTTTATTGCACGCCGCGAGTGCGCATGACTTTGGTGGTAGTTCTGCGGGTGACCCACCTCCTGGCCCACCAGAGCCACCGTCTTGTGAGCGTAGTTCAGGTCAGTGTTGTAATAGTGGCGGTGGCTCCGGTAATGGCGATGGGGGAGCTGGTGGGAGTGAAGATGGGGCCGTAGGTGACCCTATTCACGCTTTCGATGGTAGTTTTTATTTGAATGATACAGATTTAGAGGTAGGCTCCTACTATCCTATCCGTTTGGTACGTCGTTTTGATAGCCGTTCCCAGTTTGATAGTGCTATTGGGTATGGTTGGGCATTTGATCATGACCGCCGTTTGTTCGAATATCCAGATGGCTCCGCTTTAATACGCTCAGGATGCGGCCGTCGCAATACTTTTGTATTTACAGGTGGTGCTTATGTGACACCAAGGGATGCTCCGCAGGGTACACTAACTGAGCATGCCGATGGCAGTTATACATTTGAATATGCTAATGGCAACCGTGATAAATTTGATGCGGATGGTCGTTTGGTATCTATCTTTAACAAGAAAGGTCAAAGCCATCAATTGACCTATGACGAGCGTGGCCGCTTGCCGCTCGTTGGAACCTCTCCCAACAGTGTCGATCCAGATAATCCTATGGTAGTGGCCTACCAGCCGCGCCTAACTCGCATCGAAGAGAGAGGGGCGGATGGTGGACTCACTGGTGCAGCAGTCGATTTTTATTACAATGAAGATACTGGCCGACTAACCCATGTAATAGCCAGTGATGGGCGCCGTATAGACTATAGCCATGATGAGTTAAATGGCGCAACTCGTGGTAATTTGCTGGAGGTTTCAGGTCTGGACAGCTACCAGCATAGCTTTAAATACGAAGATGCCGCTGATGCCAACCGGATTACTGGTCTGCAGCGTGGTGTTGAAGGTGCCTGGGTAACCAATACCTACGATAGTGATGGTCGGGTAATCAAGCAGATTGAAGGGCAGAATACCATTGAGCTGGATTACGTAGAGACTGGTACAACTCAGATTACCGAGACTGTTAAGACTATTAGTGGAGAAGTGTTAGATATTCGCAATAGTACTTTTATCTTCGATGAAGCTGGCTATCTGGTACAGCGTAATGATCCCCTGGGTAATGAATATCGTCAAGTGTATAACGACGCTAAAGATCGGATTCGTACAGAGTATTGGGAAAAGCAGGGGGATGACTTAATTCTACTCACAGCCACTGACTATACCTATAATGGTCAAGCCCAAAAAACCAGTGAAAATACTACTCTTGCCAGTGGTGAAGTAATTACGCGAAGCTGGGCTTATGACCACGGCTGGATGACGAGTGAGGAGACGGTTTCCAGTAAGGAGCCAGGCAAGGTATTCCGCACCGAATACACTTTTATACGAGATGCGCAAAACCAGCCGATTAATATCGCCAGCGTCAGGCAACGTAAAGATGATAATAGCTACGCTATTACCACGTATACTTATTGTAACGGTGAGGCCAATTGCCCGGATAGCGCACTAATCAGGCAGGTAGACGGCCCTCGCACGGATGTGCAGGATATCGTCACCTACAGCTACTATGATACGACAGATTTTAGTGGTTGCGACAACGGCGGTAACTGTTACCGTAAAGGTGATCTCAAAAGGATCATAAATGCCCTGGGGCATAGTCAGGAATTTCTGACTTATAATGTAGAGGGTAGTGCAACCCAAACTCGTGATGCTAATGGCCTAGTAACTACTTATAGTTACCATCCGCGTGGCTGGCTATTAGAGAAGAGAGTTTTAGGGGCTGATAGTGATAGTAGTGAAGACGATCTTGTTACCACTTATGAATATGACAGCCGTGGTAATGTCACTAAAGTCAGTGAGTCAAATGGTAATATTCAGCTATTTAGTTATGATGCACGCAACCGACGTATCGAGAAGGAAGATGCTGAGGGAAATAAGACTAAATATACTCTTGACTCTCAGGGTAATAAACTGGTTGAAGAAACTTATGATGGCGAAGGTAATCTTAAAAGCAGCCTGAGCCAGTCTTTTGATGAGCTTAACCGTACTAAGCAGATCCTTATTGCTCAGCAACAGACTACGAACTTTAGTTATGATGCTATGGATCGTATGATCTTGTCTACCGATGCTAACGGGATTAATACCCAACTAAGCTATGATGGTTTGGGCCGCTTAATACAAGTTATAAAGGACTCCAATAGCTTAGCGGTTAGTACACAGTTTGGTTATGATGCCTTAGGTCGCAAGACAGAGGTAATAGATCCCCGCGGAAATAGTACACGCTATGAATATGACTTAGCGGGCAATCTGACCAAGTTAATCAGTCCGGATACGGGAATAAGTAGCCATACTTATGATCCTTCAGGAAATCTTATATCCAGTACCGATGCTCGTAATATTGTAAGAAATTTTACCTACGATATTCTCAATCGCCTTACCGGTATCAGTTATCCTGATAACCCTTCTGAAAATGTAACCTTTACTTACGACGACACCTCTGATGGTAATAATGGAGTGGGACGACTTACAGGTTACAGTAATGATGCTGGATCATCGATGCTTACTTACGATACTTTGGGACGTATCACTCAACAAGACGATGCTATTGCCAGTTGGAATTTTAGAACCCTGTACAGCTATGACAGTGAAGGACGGGTTTCCAGCATTACTTACCCCTCTGGTCGCATTGTCCGCTATAGCCGCGATACATTCGGACGTATTAGTGCAATCACCAGCCAGGAAAGTGCCGAGGCAATAGCACAAACCATTGTGAGTAATGTTCAGTATGACTCTCTAATGGGTATTTCGTCTATGGAGTATGGCAATGGAATTACCCAGAGTTATAGCTATGATCAGGCTGGACGCTTGCAAGCGATTAATGCGACTGGTATCGGTGATATTCAATCGCAAGTCTACAGTTATGATCAAGTCAATAATGTGACTAGAATCGTCGACAATCTTGAAGCTGATAAAACCAGATCCTTTACTTATGATAATCTTCGTCGGCTCACTGATGAAAACTATCTGGAGAGGAAAAGTAGCTACCAGTACGATCCTGTAGGTAATCGTACACAGCAAACTTCCACCGAATTAGATCAAACTACTGAGGTTACTTCATATAATTATGAGGGTGGCTCCAATCGACTTACTGAAAAAGCTGGAAAGGCTTGGGTAATCGATGCGGTTGGTAATACCATTAGCCATAGTGATGCCGCTTATCAGTATACTTATAATCACGCAAATCGCCTGAGAACTTACCGTGAAAATGGTGCACTATTGGGCACATACTATTACAACGCCCTTGGACAAAGAGTGCGTACTGATAAGGATGAAGATAGCCTGTTGCACTATAACCTAAATGGTCAATACTTGAGTGAAACCAATATCAACGCTGATGGCAATACTATTAAAAGCCAAGTAGATTATATATATTTAGGTGATATGCCGGTCGCACAGGCAGAAATTCATTATAGTGAGGGCGATGTTTCGAGCTCGACGATAACCTACTTACATAGTGATCATTTGAATACCCCACGGATCGGCACTAACGATAATACAGTCGTATGGCGCTGGGATAGTGATGCTTTTGGGCACTTGGAGCCCAATATGGATCCAGATGGGGATCTTAAATTGATTGAGGTCAATTTAAGGTTTCCTGGACAAATCAAGGGAAGAGAAGCTCCGCACTATTATAATTACTTCAGGGATTATGATCCGAATAACGGTCGATACCTACAAAGTGATCCAATTGGTTTGAATGGCGGATTGAATACTTTTGCGTATGTTGAAGGCAATCCTTTATCGTTCATCGATCCCAAAGGGCTCTCTGTCAAACGCTTGGGCGATTTGTATGGTGATATGATTAATCCTTTTGCTCCAGGCTGTGAGGAGCCTATATGGTCCGGTGGCTACATCGTTGGCTGGAAACCTTGCGAAAAACCAGATGATCCTGGTTGCTCAGGAGATGATAAGCAAAAAGATGGTTGGGACGACTATAAAAAGAATGTCGAGAAGTTTAATGATGCACTTCAGAAGGATTTCCCTGACCCCTCTCCTGCAATCGAAGATGCCCTTAAGGAGTTGCAGACAGCTTTTGATGAGGTTGACCGAAAATCAGAAGAAAATATGAAAGAGTGTGGTGAAGCAATAATTGAGTGGTGTGCTCGCTTGAAGGGGACGAACACATTGAGTAAAAACGCTTTTGGCATGGCAGCATGTATTATAAGCGTTGGCTCAGTTCATCCGCACTGTGATCCTGGTGCCACTGAAGAAGAGAGGGAGCGATGGAGAAAACCGAATTGAGAATGACATAAAATTAATAGAGTAATATTTTGAATTCTGGTTTCTAACTATTAATCGAGGCAGCTAAAAAGTTAACGAGTTGGTGTGGTACAAGGATGTGCCACGACTGGCTATGAGTCATAAATTGGATTAGTTCAGACCAAATCTGACACATCCTCTTGAAAAAGAGGGGTTTACCAGTTTTGATGAAGGTGCCTAAGCCTAAAAGCAAAACCAAGGATAAACCCCATGATCCATACTAATGATCGCATCATCAAACACAAG
>NZ_JBGMEK010000126.1:0-7380 GCF_041447265.1 Microbulbifer epialgicus | reverse complement strand
GGTGGCTTTGTTGTTGAAGTTCATGTAGATAGCCATGGGGATTCCCTCTTGTTTGGCTTTTGATGTTGGTGGTTAGTCCTTTACCACGGCGATGAAGCTAGCTCAGGTAACGTCGCAGTGGCAACTGGAGCGATTTAAACAGAGAGAAAAGTAAAAAAAAACCTTAATTTCATCTTATTTAATCGACTCTGGCACCAATTATTCATGGAAGCTTCCTTGCCAGCTGGAATTATGTCTTCTAAGGAGTCGCAGATTAATCCCGTGATGTCTTCGGCTTTCAGAGCGATTCACAATCCAGGCGCGGATATGTAGGAATGTCATGACTTTTCAAGAATTTACAACGTAGAAAGTGAACCGCTCTGAGAGCTCCGGCGGTCGGGACTTGAAGGCTGTATCTGCCGCGTTGCTGCTCTTACAAAACACTAAAGTCATTCGCGGCAAACTGCGCCTAACATTTGCAGCCTTCAAATCCCGCAAAGATATTACGTAATTAATCAGAGGCTCCTTAGTTAAATTCGACTCTGACACTAATATTTTATACCGTGGGTTTATGGTTTTATTGGCTTACTGATGAGGTAGTTGACTTTAGTGAATGTGAAGAATTGTTAACACTCTGCCATTACCAAAATAAAATCCATTAATCCTGGTGTGTATAAAAATTTCGCTGTAAGGACATGTAATTGCCTGTATTGAAAGGTAGATTGATCGCATTGCTCCTCTGTATGCAGGGATGATCGTCACCGAGACATCTTTAAATAAAATAATTTCAATATTACTTCGTTGTTGCTTATTAGGCTGTTCGATATACTTCGCTTCTCTATTATCTTATTGACTTAGCCCGCAATACATTTTGGTTTCGGCATTTGAATATGTCTTAATATTTTCCCAAGGAGGCGGAATTGAACGATAAGACGCGTATTGTTCGGCCGAGTGACGCTCCGCCATGCTCGGATCAACCTGAGAGTGGGCTGACAGAGGATGGTGATGTAACAGTCGTTGTTCCTCAGGATACAACTGGAGCGAATGATCACCCGCCAGTGCGAGGAGCAGAGGCAATAATTCCCTCTGCTGCTGTGGCATTCGGATCTGATGCTACAGTTTTCAGTCCCGCTCCGCGAAAAGCTCCTGGCCAAAAGAAAGCTGCAGCGCAGCTGTCTGGAGGAATACCGGCAAACCCTACTGATACCCCCGACTCTTTCGAGCCTCTGCCTTCAGGTGCAGTTACCAAGACGATTATTAAAGGTCGCTTTGAGCTGGACAAGCTTCTCGGTGTAGGTGGCATGGGTGCCGTATATAAGGCCCTGGACCGTCGTAAACTTGAAGCAAATGACAGCGAGCCCTATGTGGCTATCAAGCTGTTGAATGATGACTTCCAGAAACATCCCGATGCTTTTATATCCTTGCAACGTGAAGCGCGGAAATCTCAGACACTGGCGCATCCCAATATTGTAACGGTCTATGATTTTGACCGTGATGGTGATCGCGTATTTATGACAATGGAGTTTCTGGAAGGTGCTCCATTGGACAAGCTGCTGCGAGAGCATGCAGATGTGGGCTTAGAGCCTGAAAGAGCACGGTCAGTGTTTTCCGATATTTCCCAGGCACTGATCTATGCGCATTCCCATAAGATCGTCCATTCTGACTTTAAGCCGGGCAATATCTTCGTCACCAGTAAAAAAGGGGCCAAGGTTTTTGACTTTGGTATTGCCCGAGCGGTTTCTGAAGGGGGGATCGCCAACAAAACCGGTGAAACCACTGTATTTGACGCCGGCAGCCTTGGTGCCCTGACACCAGCCTATGCCAGCTACGAGATGTTAAAGGGCGGCGAGCCCGCGCCCTCCGATGACGTTTACGCGCTGGGTTGTGTGGCCTATGAGCTGTTTTGTGGTCGCCACCCCTATGACAAGGTTCCCGCCGACAAGGCTTTTGAGCAGAAGCTGCGCCCCAAGCGTATTAAGGGTTTGAACCGCCGCGAATGGCGTGCCCTCGAGTCGGCCCTTGAGCTTAAGCGGGAAAATCGCACCGACACGGTAGAGAAGCTTGTTCAAGCATTTTTCGTTAGTAATACCTGGA
Organism: Microbulbifer epialgicus; assembly: GCF_041447265.1. Taxonomy (NCBI): domain Bacteria; kingdom Pseudomonadati; phylum Pseudomonadota; class Gammaproteobacteria; order Cellvibrionales; family Microbulbiferaceae; genus Microbulbifer; species Microbulbifer epialgicus. The sequence continues at coordinate 5,307 of NZ_JBGMEK010000126.1, read as the reverse complement.
AGTGGGTATTGGGCAGCGCTTTCGCAATTATGCTCGTGGGGGCTGGTGTTGGTTATAACCTCCTAGAACAACAGAATAGCGCGGAGCAGGCAAGGGTAAAGATTGAGCTTGAGCGAAAGTTGCAGAAGGAGTTGCTGGAGCGGCGTATTAGCGATAAGCGAGAGACAATCAACAGGCTGATTGGCTTAAGTATTCTGACTCCTGCATGGGAAAACGATCTGCGCCTGGAGCTGAGAGAGTATTCAGAGCTGAATCCCAGTGATGAGGACTTCTTGGATTCCTCCCGCAGAGAGATATCCGAATTCTTTCTTGCTGCAGCTACTGGCCAGCTAAACCTCGGCAATCTGGATCAAGCTGATTTAATGCTGAGAAGTGCAGCGAACTGGTATGAGGTGTCCAGCCGGGCTGTGGCTATCAAATCCCAGCTGGCCACTGACAGAGAGAACCTGCAAGCTCGCCTGAAAGCGGAACGTCTGGAAGCTGAGAGAGAGGCAGAGCGTATTCGTCTTGCCGAAGAGCGGGCGGAACGCCGCCGCTTGGCTGCAATTAAACAGAAGCAGATAGATGCAGTTCTTAATGAAATGGAAAGCACTCTTACTTGTAGTTTCGACATAAATGTAGCCGCCGTTGGAAGTCAGCTTTCACAATTGGCAAAGCTTGACAGCGTCAAGGCCCGCCAGATACGCCCGGTTGTTGGTGAAGAACTGAATAATTGCGCTGCCAAATTAGGGGCCAGAGACCCTGTACGGACAGAAACCTTGGTAGACGAGTTTAGGGCACTTCTCCCCAGCTATGGGCCACTCAAGGAGTTTAAGCTGGACTTTTGTGGCCACCTGGTTCCAGGTAGTGGTGGACGAGGGAATCGTTATAACTGCCATGACCGTCTTGCAGATGGCTCCAAAGGCCCCGCAATGGTAGTTACCAAGGGAGTGGGTGGCAGGCCTCTGGCTGTTGGTAAATACGAAGTTAATAACAACGATCTTAAGAAGTTCTGTGGTGTGACCAAGCAGTGCGCAGGGCTGAATATCGGTAACGGCGAGATGCCTGCGAATAACCTGACACTCGCTAATGCAGAGGCATATCTCAGTTGGTTAAGTGATGAGACAGGCTATACCTATCGCCTACCCTCAGAACAGGAGTGGTTCGCTGCCGCCAGTGCCAATGGTCAGGAGGAAGTGGCCGACCGAAACTGCCACTTGAAATATGGCGGGATTGAGAAAGGCGCCGAGTTGGTTCCGGCACAATCCGGGTCTCCTAATAGATTTGGCCTAGTGAATTCGGTAGGTAATATTCAGGAGTGGGCGCGGGGAACGGATGGCGAAATTCTCGCGTTGGGAGGAAGTCGGCAAGATCCCATGAGTCGCTGCCTTGCAACATCCAAGCGGCTGCATGATGGTAGGGCAGATGAATTTACAGGTTTTCGCATAGTCAGGGATGTGAATTGAATAATTGAAGACCGGTTCTATCTATAAGAGAAAGTTCAGGGCCGGCATAACAATCAGGATTATAACGGGGGAGTTATGCTTGGGCTTAGGAAAAGTAAACTGGCGCTATTCGTAGGCACCAGCTTTCTGATATCGCAATTACCAGTTTACGCCCAGGAAGAGGATTCCAGCTTTCGCAGTCGTGTAAGGCAGGCATTTGACCAGGATACAGCCACAGTTAATGAAGCTGATGTAACAAAGGATTTTTTACAGCGTACTTATGAGGCAAGAGATCCCAATCTAGACACAGAGATTCCAGAAATATCTCAGCGTAATCAGGGTCCAAGGATTACGGTTAAGGAATTTAAGTTTCACCGTTTGGAAGAGTATCCAGAGTATGGTATTGACCGCGAAACAGTAGAAAAAATGGCAGAAAATCTGCGTATAAAGTATATGAAAGAGGATAAAATCCTCTCTAGTGGCTATACGATAGAGAATCTAGAAGAACTTGCACTACTGTTGGATGGCATGGGGGCTCAATTTAATCCTGGAGCACTAGGTCCATCAGAATTAAAAAAACTGATTAGTGTTATTGAAAAACAGAATAAAGAGCGCGGTATCAGTTATGCGGATCTCGAAGAAATTGCCGCAGAGTTAACAAACTTTTATCGCCGGCAAGGATTGTTTCTGGCTCAGGTGCAAATTCCGGCACAAGAGGTTGAAAATGGCATAGTCACACTCACTGTTCAGGAGGGGCTGCTCGGACAGGTGGCTGTAGAAGATACCAAAGAGTACACATTAAACCAATTGGTGGAACCTTTTGAGGAACAGCGTGGAAAACTGGTTAATCACCAAAGTATTGAAGAGGGGCTGTACCTCCTTAATGATTTACCTGGGCTAAATGTAACCGGCTATTTTAGTGCCGGGGAAAACCCGGGGGAAACCAAGCTTAACTTGAAGGTGCGCGATGCCAACCGCTGGAAGACAAGTTTTAGGGCAGATAATCATGGTTCTGCATATACAGGGGACCAACGTTTCTATACAACAATAGACTGGTTAAACCCTCTGGGCTTCGGCGATGCTTTAACAATTGGATATCTAAAGTCTACCAATGTAACAAATTATGAATCTAACTTCGGCTCAGATTTGGGGCAGTTTAGATATAGCTTTCCCCTATTTGGACCCCGTACTAGAGTCCAGATCTCAGTGGATCATAATGAATTTATTTTGAAAAATATAGAAGATCCTGATGACTTTTTAAATAAATTGGATATTCATGGTAACAATAAAAGCTATGCTCTCACCACGGAACATAAGTTCCGTCGTTCAAGGGATTTTAACCTTACCGGATCATTTAGCCTGACAGAAAAGAAGTCTAATCTTCTGGCAATCACAAAATTTGATGAGCCTGGAGATCATGTGTATGGCACTGAGGTCGGTCTATATTTTGACCACCTATCCAGTGGAGCCATTCCTATGCTGAATATTTTAAGTACAAATATTCAGTATGGCGAGCACCAGCGAGAACTTGAAGAAAGTTTGCAGCAAGCACGTGGAGATAACTTCACCAAGTTTTCCTTAAATGGAAGCTCACTGCTGTTCTTGCCGATGCCCTTTAGTAAAGATCAGTCGCGCCTTATTTTAAAAGCCCGGGCCCAGTTCAGTGATAATGCCCTGCCGGCATTTGAGCAACTGTCATTAGGTGGAGCAAATGGTGTTCGAGCATTTGATGTAAGAGATTTTTCTGCAGATACCGCAGGCCTTCTATCTGCAGAATGGTATATGACTTTCCCTGAAGCAGTAAATCCGGTGTTATTTGGACAACAGCTAAATGATATGTTGCAAATCGCCCTATTTACGGACTTTGGATATGGAATTGTTAATAATTATAAAAGCGGTAAAGAAGATGACTGGGGGAGGTTCGCTGGTGGTGGAATGTTATTCAAATTTAATTGGAACGAATTTTTCGCCAGTAAAGTATCTGTTGCTTGGCCAATAAAAACGGGCTCATCAATTGAAGGCACCGGTACGGATATGGATGAGCCAATGTTGTTTGCCGATTTTTCAATATTTTACAACTAAATAAAACGAATTCTTCTATTAGCTGTGGTTGGGCAGGAGCTCTACACAAGGTGCTGGCATGAAAACCAATAAACACTCTCTGAAACTGAAAGAACTGACTTCTGCAATCAAGGCTTCTCACTTGGCCTATCTGGGGATGTTTGCTGGGCTACTCAGTCCGCAGGTTTATGCAGGGCCTACAGGTGGAAAAATTACGGGTGGTGAAGGTAGCATAGTTTACAATGATGATTTAACCACTATCAGTCAAGATACTGAGCTATTAGCTATCGATTGGGAATCTTTTAATCTTACTAAAGACGAGACTGTTAGATTTGATCATAATGCCTCCCATATCGTGCTCAATAGAATCCTTGATAGTAATGCGAGTGAGATACGTGGAGCCATTGAAGCTGATGGTCACGTTATTTTAGTAAATCCACGAGGAGTCTTATTCACTGAGACGGCCACCGTGAATGTGGGTGCGCTTACTGCATCCGGGCTTGATATAAACCCAAGCGAATTTATGAATGGCGAGTTTATATTTCAGGGTGTAGATGGTGATGGTTATTATGGAAATGTGATAAACCGAGGGGTGATTAATGCATCCAGTGCTGTTCTACTTGGGAAGCATGTGGAAAATGTATCCATAAACGATTCGCCGGGTTTAATAAGTGCCGAATTGGTTGTTTTGGCTGCGGGAAATAAGGCGGCCCTGACTTTTGATGCCGAGGGTATGATTGGTGTTGCAATTACGGAAGAGGTTGCAGAAAATAAATTAGGTATTGATAGTGCAGTGATTAATAGTGGCTCTATTGAGGCTGCTAAAGTTGTAATGGAAGCCAGTATTTCCAGTGATTTGTTTACTGCGGCTGTTAATAACACAGGCACTATTCAGGCGCGAGGAATAGATACCAGCGAAGGCAAAATTCGTTTAGTTGGTTCCGGCGGTAGTGTAATTAACAGTGGCAACTTAAACGTATCTCTACTGAATGACGACTCCCCGGATTTAAGTGCGCAACTGGAAGTTGTTACTACAGATTCATTAGTTAATACTGGATCGATTGAGGCCACTAATTTCTCGTTTTCAGTTGGTCAGAAAGGGGAAGGTTCAGACAATAAACTAGGGGATATAGAGTTTACCGGTACTGCATCTATTACAGGGGGGGCGGGGGAAGATAAGTATACGCTCTCATCCGAGCAAGAGTTTATACGCTTAGGTGACGCAGGCCAGAGTTTTGATGTTTCCAAAAATGAAAACTTCGACAACGCAATTTCATTTGCTAATATCGAAGCGGTAGATGCTGGATTTGCCGACGGGGTTGTTGATAAACTTATAGGCACTAGCGGCGTCGATGAGTTTTCATTTAATGAGAGCGGTGAGCTAGAAGTTCATGGACTCACTTTCAGCAATATAGGAACTGTAGATGCAGGTTCCGATAATGGCATAGTTGACAAGCTGACAACAGCTACGCAAGTCGACCTCACTGGAACCGGCAAAGAGCTAATCAATACTGGAATCACCTTCCAAAATCTCGACAGTGTAGAATTTACTAGCTCAATAACCGGGATTATTGCCGGCTCTACGGGAAGTGATACCTTCGCTATTATCAGTTCCACAGAACTTACGGCAAACGATATAGTATTTACCGGGTTTAACTCAAAAATTGATGCGGGAAATAATGCGGATGCCACCAATGCAGATAAACTGATAGGTACTGACGGTGTCGATGAATTTGAGTTTAATGAAACCGGTGAGCTAGAAGTTCACGGGCTCACTTTTAAAAATATAGAAACTGTAGATGCAGGTTCCGATAATGGCGTA
>NZ_JBGMEK010000125.1:0-7597 GCF_041447265.1 Microbulbifer epialgicus | reverse complement strand
TAGAGCACCTCTGCTGCGTAGTTTATCGCTTAAGAGAGTGTCCGTCGTTGGTGGGTAGGATCATGGAATTTACCTATGCCTGCAAGATATGTCATAGGCATTGATGGAATTATCACCTATGTGGAAGTGAATCCTGACTATACACGTCGTCCTGAGCTGAGAGACCTTTTTCCAGTACTTGATAAGTTGAGTCAGTCTACGGCCGCATAGTATGAAAACATCTATACCTCTTTACCACAAAACAAGTGTTAAAGAGGTATAGAGCAATATGAAAAAATTGCTTTGTTAGTTCAAAATATTGTGGATCTTCAATTCAATTTCATATCGAACAATGTAAAGGTAAAGCTCATGGTTAATTTTACACGATACACAATTGAAACAGCTCCAGATGCTTCTAAGAAAACCCTAGAAGCTGCTAAGAAAAAAATGGGGTTTGTGCCCAACTTTATGGCCACAATGGCTGAAACACCCGTAATGGTAGAGAGCTACCTAACACTTATTGCGCATTAGATACTGTTCTTCTGTACTGAGTTTTCTTACGTTGTATTTCATGCTCGTATTTACAGCATAAAGTATTTATTATTTCTGAGTTACTAGTATTTGGGTTCTCGAACCCGCTTATTCGATCTTTTTTTGCTTGGGTGTTCATTGCTCTGAACCTAGTGGATCTCCAATTTCCTGTAGATATGTGTAATGCCATGAAAGATAGAAGTGTTTTTTTTTTGCTTCTCTCTCTGCTTAAATTACCTCAGTTGCCACTGCGACGTTACCTGAGCTTTTGACTCATCGCCGTGGTAAAGGATTAATCACCAACATCAAAAGCCAAAAAAGAGGGAATCCCCATGGCTATCTACATGAACTTTAACAAGAAAGCTACCAAAGGCAACGTCACCGCCAAAGGTTACGAGGACTGGATCGAAATTGACAGCTTCAACTTTGGTGTTGGCCGCGATATCAAAATGGAAGCTGGTGCTACCTCCAACCGTGAAGCCTCTCGCCCCAGCCTGAGCGAAGTAACTTTCACCAAGCGCATCGATGCTGCTTCCGGTGGTCTGTTCAAGACTTCTGTCACTGGAGACGAAGGCGTGCCCGTAGAAATCCACATTGTACAGACCGGCGCCAACTCTGTAGAAAAGTACGCTGTTTACAAACTGACTGACGTCATTATCGCTTCTTACAGCATTGGTGCTTCTGCCGGCGGTGCTCCTCAAGAGTCCGTATCTCTGAGCTTTGCCAAAATCGAAGCCGAACTCGACCACGCTGATAAGACTAACAAGAACCCGAAGAACATGAAGGTTGGATACGACCTCACTACAGCGACTCCGCTGTAATTGGTTCGACTTGCTTCGGGTTGAACAGTGGCCTGCAGAGTACCTGCGGGCTGCTGTCCTCCAGTTCTTTAGCTGAGTGCTTATACGAGCACTGACCTAAAGAACTGCAGATTTCTAAAATCTCATTTCTTATTTGGCACCGTAGGGATAGTTGGGGCTGCCCATGGCTACACTCAATCAAGATAAAAGAATGATTACGGTCGACAGCCCTGTCGGCACGGATGCGCTGATTGCAACGACCTTACAAGGCGAGGAGCATGTTTCCAAGCTTTTTCGCTATGAAGTACAGCTTCTCTCAGATGACCACGCTATTGAACAAAAGGACCTTGTTGGTAAGCCGGTAACCGTCTCTATCCATCACTCTGAGACACCGCGGCATATTAATGGCTATGTTACCCAGTTCTCCCTTCACGATGTAAACGCCGAAGGCGTGCGCAGTTATAGCGCAATTCTTCAACCTGGCCTGTGGTTCACAAGTCTCGGAGGTTCCAACAGAGTTTTCGAAAAGAAGTCCGCCAAGCAAATTCTCGAAGAAGTGCTCGGTGAATACAGCAAGGTTATCAAACTGACCTTAAAGCTAAATGCCGAATACATCACCCGTGAATACTGCGTACAGTTTGATGAAAGCGACTTTGAATTTATCAATCGCTTAATCGCTGAAGAGGGTATTTCCTACTACTTCAAGCACTCTGAAGGGCAGCATGAGCTGGTACTCTGCGATGATCCTCAGGATTTTTACGACTGTGAAAGTGAAAAAATTGAGTATGACGGAGGCGGCAGCCATCCCACGAAAAATACAGTGAGTAGCTGGAGAAGAAACTTCAACTACCACGGCGGCGGTTTTGAGCTCAAGGATTACAGTGAATTTACTGCTACCAAAGACAATAAGCAGCAAGTTAAAACCACCAGCAAGCTGAATGATGTCTCTAACTATCTGCGCGGCTTATATGGCCTGAACCACTTCCAGGCTGATGGCGAACACAAACACAAATTTACGGATAGCTATCACAAGGCTCTGGCGGAGCGCGCCATGGAGGCTCAGGAAGCACTATTTGATGTGAGCCATGGACGTAGCGACTGCCCCTCCTTTACTGCCGGCGGGCGTTTTAATTTTGACCACAGCCTGTCGTCAGAAAAGGGGAAGTATCTTATTACGTCTGTGCATGTTTCAGCTGCAGACGGTAACAGTAACGAAACACACTTCCACAATACCTTCAGCTGTATCCCATCTGCGGTAATGCCACGCCCACAGCCGAATGTTTCTGCAAAGAAAATACACTCACCACAAGTAGCACGTGTATTGGAAGTAAAAGCAACCGCATCCGACAGCTCTCAGGACCCCTACACACAGTTAAAGGTGAAGTTTCCATGGAATTCCCAGCAAAACAGCTGCTGGGTCAGAGTGATGCAGTCCTTTGCAGGTAAAAACTGGGGGGCAAATTTTGTACCCAGGGTAAACCAGGAAGTGGTTGTTACCTATATCAATGGCGACCCCGACCGCCCTTTAATTACCGGAGCGGTGTACAACGGCGATAATCCCGGCCCCAATTACACCGCCACACAGAGTGGCTGGAAAACCGAATATGAAGGTAGCACCTTCAATGAATTGCGGTTTGATGACAAAGGCGGCAGCGAAGAAATCTATATGGAGGCCGGCAAGGATCACAACTTTGTTATCCATAATGACCAGTCCGGTAAAATAGAAAATAAACAAACCCTCGAAGTTAAACAGGATCGTAGCATTACCGTAACTGATGGCAGCGAAGTAGTCACTATTGCCAAAGGTGACCAAAAATTGAATGTGGATAAAGGAAACCAGACTGTCACGATTGGTTCAGGAAATCATACATTAAAAATTAGTAAAGGCTCGCAAACCACAGATGCCATGGGTGCTATCAAAATATCCTCAAAAGCTTCAATTGAATTAAAGGTCGGGGGTAGCAGTATCAAATTAACCCCAGCGGGAATCACCATCAAAGGCACCATGCTTTCTTGCAAAGGCGACGCCACTGCCGAAGTGAAGGGCGGCGGCATGCTTACCCTGAAAGGCGGCGTGACTATGATCAACTGATGAGGATCAATCACTAATGACTGACCTGATCAAAGTACAGGCACTGACCGCAGCAGAATTACTGGAAAATTTTGAAGTGAGCGAGGAGGCGGAAGAACACCTGGTACCCGATACCGCTCCTGAAGTCAGTATTAATCAACTGGTAGACGCATGTCTCTACCCAGATGCCATCAAACTGTTAGCACACGGACTCCCCAAACGGGAAGCTGTTTGGTGGGCTTGTCTCGCGGCTCGGGATATTCAAGGTCCTGAAACTGATGAAGACAATGTAAATGCATTAATAGCAGCAGAAAGCTGGGCCAAGAAACCCAGCGAAGAAACTCGGTTAAAGTGCAAAACCCTGGGCAATAAAACCAAGCATAAAACCCCCGCGAGTTGGGCTGCTACAGCAGCGAGTTGGTGCCATGGAAGTCTGGCGGCTGAAGGCGAGCCTGTGGTTGAGCCGCCAGAGCATCTTTATGCACACGCCGTCGCCGGTAGTGTCACTCTCGCGGCAGTTTTATCTGATCCGGTCGATCCCGGCAAAAGATTCGCTCGATATATGAATCAAGGGTTGGACCTGGCACGTGGTGGTAATGGCAGGATAGAGGACTAAATAATGGGCAAACCGGCTTCGCGTATAACGGACATGCATGTCTGTCCAATGGTGACAGGCACCGTGCCTCATGTAGGCGGGCCAATTTTAAGCCCCGGAGCACCCACCGTTATTATCGGCGGTATGCCCTCAGCCACAGTCGGCAGTGCCTGTACCTGTGTAGGACCGCCCGATACCGTAGCTATGGGCAGCACTACCGTATTGCTGCAAAAAAAGCCTGCTGCCCGCATGGGAGATACAACTGGCCATGGAGGCAAGATTGTAATCGGCTGCCCGACAGTTTTGATTGGCGGTTAAGCTTTACATCATCATTGTTTATTAAGGTTAATTTGTTATGGACTGATTAAACAGCCGACCAACAGTAAGCAGGGGGAGTAAGAGCGCCAAATAATTTATTTATGGGGTGGCGAGATGATCTACTCTCTCCGTGAATGAATTGCAATTATTACTTGAAAATAAAAGATCATAGGACAATCGTCATGGGAAAACTAATTAGTCGCAGCATCAAGCATGGGGTAAGCTTTTCCGTGTTGGTCGAGGATAATGCACCGGTCCTCTATCAAACGAAAGTGAAAAAATCACTTGAAAGCTGGCTAGATGAAGCACAGACCATCTTGAATCGGGCGATGGAAGTATGCTCCACAGCTCTTGTTACCCCTGATAAGGTTCCAGGTAAATTTCATAATTTACTTTCCTACTACTTCGGCCTTCCCACAGATTGTCCACGAGAAAAACAAATAATTTGTTTAAACGCGATACTTAGCCGGTTAAATAGAACTCAGACGGGTTTGAATAAGGGGGTGGAGCTTGCGGACAGGCCCCAGATGCCAGTAAGAGCAAAAATTCAGACTTCTGTCTTGAAGGCAGCAGGTTATAAAGACCCCACGGAATCTTATGCGGGTTTTGTGTATGTGGACTTTATTGAAAAAATTCCCAGGTATCTTTCAAATACATATAAGATGAAGAAAGCGAAATGGTGGGAGAGCGGCACCTTATCCTCGACGTGGGGGGAGCAACTCAATGGGGGGGGATTTATGGAACCTTTCTATTACCCCATCCATTTGAATTTCAAAATAATTTGGCCAAAAGGTGGGATATATTGTATTGTCACTCTGATACACGAGGCAACACATAAATTCGCGGAAACAGTGGATCATGAGTACTTCAAGGATGATGGAAGTATTGTGGATAAATTAGATAATGAAATCAGTGCCCTTGCTCCTATATATCTTAATATTCATAAAGACAAGCCTAGTGATCAAGTATTCAAAATTGTTGAGCAAGAGGCATTAAAAACGTTACGTTCAAAAGATAGTGCGGCTAGAAAACTGATAGAAATTGGTGTGATGAATGCGGTAGATAATGCAGACTCACTGGCATGGTTCGCGTATGACGTAGCACAACTTCCCGGAGATCTAGAACTTGAGAAGGTTGCAGTAGGTATTATGAGCAAGAGAAAAGTACATCCAAACTTGCAAAACCAATAAAGAAAAACTCTGGGGACAGTTCACTTAATTGTAAATCATTGAAGAGTTCCCTTTCCTGCAATTAGGTATCCTAGCCCGAGCTCAGTGAACTGTCCGTAAGCGATCTTACCAGATGGTAGATATTTGGCTATTTGACAAAATCGAGGGAAATATTGCACGAAATTCACTCAATCTTTTGATATATAGGTTTTTTGTTGAGCCACCTTCAATGAGACGGAGGATGAGCTGTACTGAGGGTCAAAGTTAGGTAGTTACGAGCTACGTGTGGAGTTTGATATTTCGCATTTCCTGGAGGGTTGCCAAGAAAGCTGGTCCCTGTAGCTGTTCATCAAAGTTGCCTAGCATATTGATATGCTCCCAACTGATAACTGACCCATTAGAAATGCCATCTGCTATAGATTGGCGCTGTTCAGCGTCATCAATGGAAAGCAAGTAATCAGACAAGTAGAGATAGTTCCATGAGATCACAATATTCTGAAGTATTGTGCTGCAGAGCAAAACTCTACCTAATTACCACCTATGCTAAGCCAATTTTCAGCAACCTTTCCGGCATCGGTGGTGTGCGGAGTGAGACAAAAATAAGCCGGGGAATGAGCGCTGACAAATCAAATCTTCGATTAAACCGATATTGAAATTCAGCCAAATAACGCTGCGCATATTTCGCCCTAATCGCATGGTAGGTGCTACGCAGAGCACTCTTTAAATTACCGAGCACAGTATTCACCCAATAAAATTCAGGTTCATCAACAGAAGCCCGACCTCCACCACAAACAATCTTGTCATGCGCACAGCCAGCTTCTTTCACAGCGTTGAAGCACGCGAGACCATCGGAGATTACTGTGTTACCGCTGCAGAGATGCTTCTTGCTCCACGTAGAGATTTCGCTGTTCTTGAAGCCTTTGACAACAGAGAGCTTAATACGGGTGGGGCGTCCTCCCTGGTGGTTTCGACGGTAGCCACAAAGGGGGTTTTACCCTTGGCTCTGCGCCCAGGCTTGCATTCTGTACGTTCTCCACCAAGATAGGCGTCATCCAATTCAACGAAGCCAGACAGTTTGTATTGGTGATCTTGTTCCATCATCACTTGCATGAGTTTCTGCTTCATACGCCAAGCTGCGTTGTAAGGTAAGCGGTACACAAACTACATACTTTAATGAATAATGTGGATTGTGTACCGCTTACAGCCGAGGGAAGTCAGGCTAGCAAATATAAAACTGATGCAACACTTATCTTAAATGGAATACAAGAGCGACAGTATGTTCTTCGTACTGCTTTTGATTCACTACCAGTCTGGAAAACTAAGCACGCCGTCAGTGTTTCACCATTCTATCCACGCCTTAAAACGAGCATAAAAGAGGCGGCTTTAATTGATAACGAAATATGGGTATTTGGTATAGATGGTACTAACCCGCATCATATTATTGATGCAGTAACCGTAGCCTCTCAGTTCTATATGATTGAGCCAAGGGATATTCTTAGCAATGTCTATGTCAAAAATCTGAATGCTGAGGGGGAAGCAAGCCTTGAACTCAGCCTCTTGGTGAAGCTAAATAAAGATTTATATAAAGCAACAACTGAAGCTATCATGGAAGCATGCAGGCACTTCGGTATAAATAATGAAGTAAATCTCCATGTGTATAGCGCCAATATTAATCCAAAGATTCCTCAACAAGATCTCCACCAAGCGTTAAAAGATGGTGGGGCCTCTTCAGTTGTTACTGATTCTAGAAATCTAAAGTATAAATCCGGGAATAACCTTGGGAATAGAGGAGCTACAATTAGAACCAATATGCATGTAGCAAAACTGGAGTTTTGATCATTCATACAAGTGCAAATGATTATGAGAGGCTGCTCTTACTAGTTGATTAGTGATAACCAGACAGTAACTTGACAAACTAGATCGTAAATTGATTTACTCGGAGGGTGTTCAAAACTCTGCGTCAGCCAGGCAACTATAGGCTGATATATTTCTCCAGGCGATCTGGAAAGTGGATCGCCAGCTGTGACAGTGTCAGATTCCAATTTTGAATCGGGCGTGTCCAGCGTTCGGGGGCTTTTAGTATACCGGCGTAAAGAAGCTTCAGTAAGCTATTCTCATTGGCGAAACCACCCTT
>NZ_JBGMEK010000124.1:0-7844 GCF_041447265.1 Microbulbifer epialgicus | reverse complement strand
AGTTCGGCGTTTCTCTTCCTGCGCGGAAGCGGGTAATTTTCTTGCATCAATAATATCCATTTGGGTATTATACAGAACTATAGAGCCACCGGGTTAATAGTTCAAAAGAACTAGACATAATGAAACTCTGCGCTACAGTCTGGTTGAAACCAATAAGGCGAATCATTGTCGTTTTTGCAATCTGTAAAATACAGGATTTAGTTATCATTTAAAGAAGGTATTTGGTGTCCTTTCACTATACTTTAGCAGGCTTATAAATGATTAAATTCACAGACATCCCAACTGAGCAAACAGCAGCTGTAACAGATCTTATACTGGTTGCGCTGGCTATTTGGGGTATCTTATATCTGAAAATCGCAGTAAAACTGTCCAGTTGGAGACGTACTATATGGACAAGTTTTTTCTATCTTATGCTTGTAGTTTCTATGATTGGATCAATAGCTCATGGGCTAGATCTAATCGGTCCAGCTCATATGCTTTTGTGGCATACTCTATTTTTCTTTCTAGGATTTTTTCTAGCTTCTTTTACCTTAGCTATTATCAGTGATCTTCATAGCGAGCAGCTCTCGAAAAAATTATTACCCTATTTTCTATTGGCGGGAGCTGGATACTTTATTTTTACCCTAATCAGTTCGAAGGGTTTGCTGCCTATCAGTTCTTCATTATGATTCCAATAATAATTGGATATTCAATACAAGCTTTAAAGCATAACAAAAAAGGGGCATTATTTATGGTGGCGGGTGGCATCGCCTCGATGATTGCCGTAATTTTCCAGATTATCACTAAGATTCAACTTTCATTTATCTGGACTTTTGATAACAATGGATTTTATCATCTCGTGCAGTCTATAGGTATTTTATTATTTATAGCTGGGTTAAATCATCTTTCCAAGATGACAAATTATGATTAATTGCCAGAAAGTTTATAGTTATATATGTGGCACTAAAGTTGATATTTAAAAATGCAGAAACACGGATTAAATCTTTTTTACTTTTCCCAAATATGAATAATACACGCGAGCTTGATAAAACTTTCATTAACCCCAATACACGTTTAATTCTTCTACTTACTATTTTTTAGTATTGGTCAGAACACCACAGTAACCAAGTTGGAAACACTCTGTACAAGTCTTTCAATGTAGCCACCCTGTCCGCAGCTAGTATCACTATTCATAATGGCCAAGTTTCTTGTTTTCATCGACGATTACTAGCCGGTCCTCTATGTTTACCCTCCTCAGTATTAATCAAACTTCAGCGTCTCGCTTATCGTGTTTTAGGTACGGTTTACTACTGGGTCAGCAGGAAAGAATACCCTGCCCTCGGGACTCGCTGTGAATACATCCCTTTAAGCTCGTAATCGGCATCCATGCCTCATACGGTCTCGTGCGAAGGCTATTCTTTCCTTCCACCTTTTTAGTATCTTCGTGCAGCGACCAATGGCGCCATTTGCAAACAAGATCTACCATGGTTATCAGGCTTCATACACCCTGCAAGTTCAATTTGATGCTTTTTAGGATTGGCGCCAATGTTGATGGCTGCTTTCTATTTAGTATGAACCACAGCATCGCTCCGGCTCGCAGCATCAGTATTGTTGGATCGATTTATTTTTCAGCAATTTTGCTAATAAAAATATTTTGCCTATTAAGTGCCTATGTTACTTTTCACTGAGGGTCAACTGACTGTATTGGGTACCTATGTGCCACTTGGTTTGCGTGGAAGCTAACCATCCAACAGCCAGCAAGACGCCAGCGCTATCAGCAAGAGCGTCATTTATTCTGGAAATCGAGCCAGAAACTTATCTATTCAGACAGTGGTGCCTATTTTTTGTACAGTGAATGCGCCTGGTCAAATGGTCAAATGGTCAAATGGTCAAATGGTCAAATGGTCAAATGGTCAAATGGTCAAAGAGAAGCTTAATTCCTGCATAGCTTGCCAAATATGAGATACTTCCTTCTTTTGAACACTCTATCAAATCTGGGAAGGTATATGACCAAGCTCGCAATTACTTTGGCAGCTCTCCTGCTAACGGGATGCAGTGCGACAACCAGCCTTACACAAAGAAGTGCAGCAGAAGTGAGGCAAGCAGTAACGATGCAGGATGTTCGGGAGAATTCCGAAATTGAATATAGTGGACCGCCGATGCAGGCCACCACCGATGGTTCTGACCACAATTTGTACTACTACAATCTTCACGCCTATGAGGCTAAAAGCGACGGAGCCATACGATACCAACTACGTATTGATATTACCTACCGGGAACACTGGCGCTACTATGAGTCGGCATCTTTTAGTGGTGGACGCCAAGTTAATATACCCAAGTCTGACAGGAAGATTCTTTACTGTGTTTCAGGCACCGACTGTATGTTTGAAGAAACCTTAGAAGTTTCACTAGATGAAGAGCAGATCGTTAGTGCACTCAAGGATCGCGACAGGCTTAGGCTGAAACTCAAAGCAAGGTCAGGACACCGCTCCATTATTGAAGTCTCTAGTTCTTACCTGATGGGCTTTTACGCGGCAATTGTAAATCGAAACGGGTAAAGCAGTTTCAGGTGGTAAGTGCAGTTGGTTGGGGAGAGGCCAGAAGGTAGAGTCGATGCTTCTCCCGACCAAGTGAAACGCGTAGCTGCTCAATTACCAGCTGAACAGCAAAGAACGATACCAGGTATTTAGTTTCAAGAACGCAGAACATCAACTGATAGGGTTTGCACAGCTAGCACCGAGGAGGAAATATTAAGAACTGAACCAGTATCACAGTTGATTATTGTAGCAACAGAGGAGGTATCTGAGAGACAGATATAATTATCGAAAAAGTCGCGAAGGTCCATAAAATTAAAATGATTATTTTAACCTGAAAAAAACTTCATCAAAATTTTAGAGTTAGGATAGGCTTGAAACTGACAAGTAGAACCCTTCATCCAGCACACATCAACTGTATATTCCTGAGAACATTCCCACAGCCAAGCAACCTCTATGCGAACCTGCCCCATCGGCTTTTTCCAAATCTGATCACTGATATTTAACAAACTTCAAGTTCGAAATTGGTAACTTAAAGCCCAGTGAGAAAGCCCAGTGAGACGATTGCCATTTTAAACTTGATCAACCATTAATAATGTACTGGTCCCTAGCCGAAAAATGTTTACAGATAGTATCACTCTTGATTTGCATCAAGATTTTATTTGCAAGCAGACATTAAGGTAGTGAATAAAATGAACAGTGCTTAAGCGAGCCCTATATCAATCGATCGACACCACTGTCGAATCCAGACTTGATAACACCTTACCGAAGTGCAGGGTAGAAAAAGCTTTATTGCTATTCTTTACCACTCAAAAGAGTGAGGATCCAGCTCACGTATAAATATTATTTAAAACCCACATGCTCAACAGGGTTAAGGGATGATTAAGTACTAAGCATAACCAATGAGGGGTACATGAAAATAATCATAGTGGCACATTTTAAATGCATTACGCTTTTCAATTATGTAACAAAAGCTGGTAAGAACAGACATAATACCCCCCTTACGCCAAAAATTTCGCCCCCCGGAATACTAGAAAAAACAAACCCATCCTGGATCACTGACATCAGTGATATAAAAATGATTCATCCGGAGCCTTTATAATGCATATGCGCGACCCTCCATCAGGATAGAGAGCGTTGGCCAATAAAGCCTCTATACATTTCCCCAAAATAAAACTGGAGAGTAAAAAGAGTATATTTTTGAAATTAGATTGAATTGAAATTAATAAAGATGGCATACCAACCCAAAATCCAGTTTTTGGTTTGTCATCTATTAATGTCTTCAATTTTAGGAATCACAAATCAGAACTAATACCTTTGAGTAAGTTAGGGATATCAACATGATTACAAGCAGAGAACACAAAAAGAATTATTTCAGAACTGTCATGCTTGCCCTAGTAGGCACGATCTGGACAATGGATTCACCTACCGTTGCAGCAGAAAGCCCGGAGCTTCCAACTGAACATGCAATACTCACCTCGGCACCTCTTGTGCCCCCCCCCATTACTCGTGATTATCCAGCCAAGGTGATTGTCACTCTTGAAACTATAGAAAAGGTTGGTCGCTTGAGTGATGGTGTAGATTACACTTTCTGGACATTTGGCGGCCAAGTCCCCGGAAGCTTCATCCGTATTAGAGAAGGTGATCACGTCGAGTTTAATCTAAATAACCACCCCTCCAGTAAAATGCCGCATAACATAGATTTACACGCGGTCACAGGTCCGGGGGGAGGCGCGACTTCATCGTTTACTGCGCCAGGGCATTCTTCGCAATTCTCTTTTAAGGCCCTTAACCCGGGCTTATACGTATATCACTGTGCCACAGCGCCAGTTGGAATGCATATTGCCAACGGTATGTACGGGTTAATTCTTGTTGAACCGAAAGAAGGTTTACCCAAGGTAGACAAAGAATATTACATCATGCAAAGTGAGTTCTATACAAAAGGTAATTATGGAGAAGAAGGTCTACAGCCCTTTGATATGACAAAGGCACTTTCTGAGATACCTGACTATGTTGTGTTCAACGGATCAGTGGGGGCGATAACAGGTGATAAATCCATGCGCGCGAATGTTGGGGAGACCGTCCGTCTTTACGTCGGCAATGGTGGTCCGAATTTGGTATCGTCTTTTCATGTCATTGGTGAGATCTTTGATAAGGTCTATGTAGAAGGTGGCGATATGGTGAATCGCCATGTTCAATCAACTCTCATTCCAGCCGGAGGTTCTGCAATTGTAGAATTTCTAGTAGATGTTCCGGGCACATTTATACTTGTTGATCATTCTATTTTCCGCGCATTTAATAAAGGCGCACTGGGAATGCTGAAGACTGATGGCGCCGAGGACTTGGCCATTTACTCAGGCAAGCAAAAAGACAGCATCTATCTTCCCGAAGGTGGAGGTATTCAAAGTATTGCCGATAGCGGCAGTACAATGGCCAAGGCTAAAAACAAAGAAGAGCGTATATTATTTGGAAAACGCACCTATGATCAAAACTGTATGGCCTGTCATCAGCCAAATGGCAAAGGTATTCCAGGGGCATTCCCTCCTCTAGCGGGATCTGATTATTTACTCACCAAACCTAAGCGCTCAATCGATGTGCTACTCAATGGCCTTTCAGGAAAAATTACGGTTAGTGGACAAACATATGATGGCGTAATGCCAGCGGTACAATTATCTGACGAAAGTATCGCTAATGTGCTGACCTATGTGCTAAATAGCTGGGGTAACAATGGAGGAGAAATTTTACCCGAACAAGTTGTCGAGAAACGCATGCACTAAGACTCAGAAAATGCATGTTAAACACTTAGTAACTGGCAGCCTGTTAGGATTTAGTTTGCTGATGTATCTACCGCTCATTGGGCAAAGTAACGACGCAAATAAGAAATCCATCAGGCTTACTCAGAGTGAAATGGTCTATATTCCTGGTGGGCGTTACCAATCCCTTTTCAAGGATAGTAGTGAGCCACCTATCGTTAGACCATTCTTACTTGACCGCTATGCGGTTACAAATCACCAGTATTATCAATTTATTCAAAAAAATCCAAAGTGGAGAAAAGAAAACATCAAGTCTGTATTCAGCGATGAAAATTATTTGCGGCATATGGATCCAAAGGAAATGGAGTCTCTGGCTGAGACTCCAGTGACAAACGTGTCCTGGTTTTCTGCTAGAGCCTATTGCAAATCTGTTGGGAAACGCTTGCCCTCTCTTGAAGAATGGGAGTATGTTGCAATTGCGAGTGATACCAAGATCAATGGGCGAAATGACCCAAAGTACAGCCAACAAATCTTGGAATGGTACTCCAAGCCAGTAAATGGCGGTTTACCAAATGTCAAGGATACTCCGGCAAACTATTGGGGGGTACATGGAATGCATGGCGTAGTCTGGGAGCTAGTTAATAATTTTAACACTACACTGGTAACCGGGGAATCTCGCGGAGATACACAGCTTGAATTATCAATGTTTTGTGGTGCCGGTGCTGCTTCTTCGGTTGACCCTAGTGATTATGCAGCATTTATGCGTTACGCATTACGTAGCAGCTATCAGGCAACATACACCATGCGCTCGCTGGGTTTTCGTTGCGCGAGGGATAAAGACTGAGACTTATCAATATTGGATTTTGTAAACTTAAACACAGTAACAAATGAGGTTTTATACCGAGCTACTAAGCTACTATCTGAATTAAATATCCACTTCACTCGCGATATGCCGTGAATACATCTCTTTGTGTTCGTAATGGACATCAATGCCTCATGCAGTCTCGAGTGAAGTGTACTTTTTCTTTCGCCTTTATTAGCACAACCTTACTAATCTATTTCTAATGTAAAAATCCGACAGCGATAGCGGAGTAAACAATGGACGAACAGAACCATTATACTAGCAGCCCAAACATCACAAAAACTGAGGACACTAGTAATAAATATTTTGCAAAAAAACAGATCAGTTCGACTACAGAAATAGTAGCACCCATATCAATAACATATTATGTGAAAATTATATTTTGCTTTTTTAACTGGAATCTTCTTCCTTGCACTCCACGAACATCAGATCGAAAAAATCTGCATACAAATTCATTACAGATAAAAATATTATTTGCAAGCTTTATGGCACTCGTGGTATTAACCCATTCATCTTGGTCCCTTGCCGAGCTTCCCAATGATTCTGTTTACCACGTGGAATCAAGTTGGCTGGATCAGAATGGTAGCAAACTTAATATCTCCGAGTTACAGGGAAAAGTTCAGATAATATCTTTTGTTTACACCTACTGCGAACACAGTTGTCCGGTTATTCTTGCCAACTTAAGACAAATCGAGAAACAAATACCTACCTCCGAGAAGTTGGAGGTTCAATTCTCACTTATTTCCCTAGATCCAGAACGTGACAGCCCCGACTTACTACGACACTATATGCAAAAGAACCAATTAAATGAATGCCGCTGGTTAATGCTGAATGGCGATCCAGATGATGTACTCGAACTTTCCAATCTGTTAGGGGTGCGCTATAAGCCTATGAACAACAAAGATATTGCGCACTCTAACATGATTACCGTATTGGATAAACAAGGTAAAATCAGGTATCAAATGAAGGGGTTAAACGAGGGACTTGAGAAAGTCATTTCAGAAATTTCCAAAATCGTTTTATCAGATAATGAGAAAGCGCCCCCTCAATCTTTATCTACCAATTGCTCATAACGCCTCAAAGGATCGATTTAACGAAATATTTGAAGAGTATAAATAACTATGTATAATTGGACTCGTCAGTTATTTACTACTGCTAACGATGTTGCGGGCACTCATACCCACCGCTAAGACAAATCTCCTTTTACATCAAGCGGGTTTGCCTTGGCACACAACTTGAAGTCCAAGAATCTAGTTTGATCACGAGGAGCGCTGATCCCGATTTCTCCTTACTGACCATAGAGGTACTTGGAACTATTAACCCGGCGGACAAATAGTTCAGTTATGCTGCGTACCTAATTGATTCGTGTCGGAAGTAGGCTGCTACACGCGCGGGCTTCTTTTGTAACATTCTCATGTGAGAAAGCACTTTCCTTTTTAGCTTCTCCTTGGATCGGGCTGGCATGCCACTGTGAACGCCCCCTTTAAGGTCGCAATTCAAATACTCATCTGGATTCAGTTCAGGTGAATATGATGGTAAATAATAAATTTCTATCTCATCCTCGTGCTCTGCCAGCCAAGCTTTAACAAATCGTGCATGATGTACCCTAAGATTGTCCAGAATGAGGTAAACTTTACGCCCCGCTGTTTTGATCAATCGCTTAAGAAAGTCAATCAGCCTATCGGCATTCATACTTCCTTCGTAAATTTGAAAACG
>NZ_JBGMEK010000123.1:0-7990 GCF_041447265.1 Microbulbifer epialgicus | reverse complement strand
TCGAACCTAGGTGTAACATGAGCCACCTCACTCGTAACAGGCAAAGCCAGTCACTCATGACCATGTCCGTAGGACGTGGGTTTCTACGTTAAACTAAAGGCGGCTCTTGAAATGTTGCTTACTGACGGCGGAACGTTAAGATCTATATAGAGAAATACCGATCGGGTAATATTGCGGAATTGGTCAAGACCAACAGCCAAGGTCGCAGATGCCACATAACAGGCTATTGAAAACCTAAAAAGTTAAGCTAGAAATACCACATCTTAAAAAATTCAGTTTTAAAGCGCTTGCTTTTACAGAGTGTAAAATTACCGGGCTTTTGAAAATTGGCCGAACTTTAGATGAATAAGTGCCGTCCAACAACCTAATATAGAGCTGCAATCCCGTAATTTCTGGCTTAAAACTGCCCAAAGTATTGTAATGATAAAAACCGGCATGTTTTACCATGCCGGCTCATTTTTAGAAGGAGTAGCGATAAGCATTTCCTTCCCAAGGACCATCTGGGAATTCAGTCTCATTTTTCAAACCGGAAGAAACTTGTTCAATCTCACCAGCAGAGAGCTCTTCTATTTTATTTTTTTGTGACTTTTCCAATCGGTTAAGAATTGAATTAATTGCCATTGCATCTTTATTCATGCTGTTTCCTATGGGTATTTAAATATTTACAAACTGGCTGCATCTACAAACTTAAGAACGGTAGTAGTAGTATCTCGACTAAATCGCTCATAGTTTTTTGATACAATCCTCCTCTTTGTCGGAGCTTTACGCTGATCGACAAAGTCTTTTGGAGGAAGGCACTCAAGATCTATATCTTGCACCTCCCTCAATCGTCCTTCAATATGCTCATATATTTGGTATAAACCAGAGCAGTAATAGTCTCTGGTATCAATTGTCCCAAAAAATTTATCAGCCCTAGATATACACCCACCGTTACATACATTAAGCCACTTACACTCTAAGCAGTGCTCATCGGTTTTTCGTTGGAGGGCTTTTTGTGCGTTATCAGATTGCATCAATTCTTTGATGCTAGAATCGTTGATGTTTCCATAGACCCATTCAGGATCCGGGGACATTGTAGCGCACGGGTATACATAACCATTATGGTCGGTTGACACTGTGTTCATAGAACAATTTTTAGCACCAATACAATCCATTGCGCGCCCTCCTAAGACCCCGGCAGATTTATTGGCAAAATCGCTGCAAAGTATACTGCCATGCCTCTCATCATAAAACCAACGATCATATAACTTTATCCAGCCCTCCGCATACTCTTTCGGAGTTAATCCAATTTCACCAATTGAAGCCACGGCGTCACCAGAATTAGTCATTGGAATGACATTAAAATTCAGCTGTTCGTCCCTTAAAAAATCATATATCTCATCTAGATGTGGCACATTGATTTTATTTAGCACCAAGCAAACCCCAAGCGGAATTTGGTACTTTTTTACAAGCTGAATAGCCTCAAACACGTTATCAAATGATCCTTCGCCCTTCCTATTTATTCGTGTTACATCATTGACGTGCTTGACTCCATCAATACTAATTGAAACATGGAACTTCTCCTCCACGAAAAAATCACACCACCTTGAATCGATTAATGTTCCGTTGGTTTGCATGACATTTTCAAATTTTAAACTTTTTTTATATCGCTCTTGAAATTTAATTGCTTGCTTATAAAAATCCAGCCCCACCAGCATAGGTTCACCCCCATGCCAAATAAAGTCAACTTTGCCACTTTCATTTTTTGCGCGAGCATATTCACAGGTATTTTTAATGGTAGACTCAAGAGTATTAATACTCATTCGCTTCGTACGATCATCTTCATTGTAACAATAAGTGCATGCCAGATTACATGCATGCGTAGGCTTGATAACATTAGTAAGCATTGCAGTCTTCCTGTTTTATTCTGATTATTAAATTTACAAATGAACATCTCTGTTGAGCACAATAAATAAACTCAGCAACTTGACCTGGCAAGAAAAGATAGAATTTAACTATCTTTAATTTTAATCTCCCTCTCTGCTGATGCAACCGTCTCCTGTCTATGAGCTACTAAAACCCGAGTTATGGCCAGATTTTTGATATGGTCGTTTACCAACGATTCATTTGTCATATCCAGATAACTGGTTGCTTCGTCCATGAACAGGATGCGAGGTGCGCGATATAAAGCGCGCGCAATCTCAATTCTTTGCTTTTGTCCACCGCTAAGACTGGTGCCCATATCACCAACAAGGGTGTTGTATTGCATGGGCATGCGCATGATTTCTTCGTGAATGCAGGCCAGATGTGCGCAATGGACGATGCGCTGAAAGTCTACCTGGGGCTCAAAGCACGCGATATTGTCACTAATGGTACCGGCGAGCAATTGATCGTCCTGCATGACGCCAGCAATCTGGCTGCGATAGTGCGTCAATTGCTTTAAAGGCTGACCGTCGATCAAGACTTCCCCTTCGGTCGGTTCCAGTAGCCCCATAAGACACTTGAGCAGCGTGGTCTTGCCACAGCCACTGGGGCCAACAATAACGACGGTTTCACCAGCTTCTATGGTGAAATTAACATTTTGAAAGGCCGGCGCTTCCGCCTCACCAAATTGAAAACCGAGATTGCGCACTTCGATTTTTCCCTGCAAGGACTGAGCTTGATCAATGTCCATCGGCAAGTCGTCGGGCCGGTCTATTTTCTCAACTTTGGTAAATACGATATCTGACAGGCGGTCCAGATGTAGTCCGAGCATTTTCAGCTCGATCCATTTGGCGATCAGTGCATCCATCGATTCTACAAAACGAGTTTTGTAACTCATAAAGGCGTATAGCATACCGACAGTGAGGATATTCTCCATAACTGCAGTTGCAGCAAAGTAGATCACCAGCAAGTTTTCCAGACCGAACAATAGACGGCTGATAGTGTTGTAGCCGATATCCCAGCGGGTGATGCGGATATCTTTGTTGATGGCATCGGCGAGGCAATTGTGCCACTGAGCCTGACGATCATTCTCGCGCTGAAACAGCTTGACGGTCTGAATAGCCCGCACAGATTCCATAAAATGCGAATCGTGTTTTGCCTGCGCAACAATTTGTTCCTCAGTAACCAGCCGCAGCGGACGATAGAACAACAAGCGCAGAGCGGCATACAAAATGGCTACTAGCAATACAATCAAGGTCAGCCACACATCGTACAAAAACATGGCGGCAAGCGTGATCAACGCCATAATACCGTCCACTACCGCAGCCACCAGCCCGGTAGTGAGTAATTCTCGCACTTTACTCAAAGAACCGAAGCGGGAAACCACGTCGCCCATATGCCGGGTGGAGAAATAGCTCATGGGCAGGCGAATCAAGTGACGGAATAGGTTGGCAGCCATCTGCATGTTGAGCCGGCTTGAGATATGCAGGATTACCCATTCTCGCAAGGCATTGGTGCCAGTCTGTATCACCAGCAACAGGCCGAAGCCGATGGCCAGCACCAGTAGCAGATTGTCATCGCCACGCAGGATGACATCGTCCACCACTGTTTGCATATAAAATGGAGTAACCACAGCAAACAGTTGTAGCAGCTGAGACAGCAGCAGCACCTGAATTAAGCTCCGCTTTAACCCGCTGATACGCGACCAGAAATGGCTGAGCTTAAGGCGCTGGCGATCTTCCCCCGGTTGGAATTCATCTGTTGGCGTCAACTCCAAAACCACACCGGTAAAATGCTGGCCGAATTCCTCCCGGGTCAACACCCGCTCTCCCACCGCGGGGTCATGGATGGTAATCTTGTTACGCTGTACGGATTTGAGTACCACAAAGTGACACATATCCCAATGCAGCATACAGGGACACTGTAGATCTTCCAGGTGTTCCAAGTCGAGCCGTAGGGCGCGACTGGCCAGGTGCAGACGCCCGGCCATATCCATTAGGGTCTTGAGGTTAGTGCCGTGGCTGGATATATGGAAGCGGCGGCGCAGACTGGCTAGATCGGTTTCATAGCCGTGAAATCCAACGAGCATCGCTAGGCATACTAACCCGCATTCTGCAGCCTCAGTCTGCAGGATCACCGGCAAATGGCGGCCAGTGGAAAAGTGCAAAAGCTTTTCCGGTCGCCCCTGGCTGGTCAGTTGCTCTGTGGCCGCTTCCATCACAAACGTCCCCGCAGGCTGTAAATGGGCTCCAGCAGCCATTGCAGTAAACTCCGCTCTCCCAATTGCACATCGGCAGATAGAGTCATACCCGACTTAAGGGGGAAGTTACGCCCATAGGCGTTAACCGATGACTGCGCTAACTTGGCGGTTACTCTGAAGACCGGCTCGTTTACTGTAACAGGTGCACGAAGCAGTTCATCGGGCAGAAGCACGGTATCTGACACCTCCAATACAGCACCGGAAGAAAGACCAAATTTCTGGTAAGGGAAAGCATCGTAGCGAATCTTTAGGGACTGGCCTGGACCGAGAAACCCAGCGGAGCGCACGGGCACTAGCAATTGTGCTATGAGTGCGTGATTCTCCGGTATCACAGATAAAACTGGGATATTGGTCTGGACCTGCTGACCTTCAGCCGCCTGCAGGTTACTGACTACACCTGCTCGGGAAGCCTTGACGATATAGGCCCGCTGACCATGCAATTGGGCGATTTGCTGGGCGAGGTCAGAGAGGCGCGTGTGCAGATGGTCATTGCTGTTGGCGTATTCTTCGGGAAGCAGCAAGCGATCGCTTTTGAGCTGCCGGATCTGGTTACGCAGATTGACCGCACTGCGCGCGAGTCCCTGGCTGTCGGCGCGCAGTTCCAACTCCTGGGCAATCACTGCGTCCAGTTCTGCCGAGGAAATATGGCCATCGCGCTTGAGACGATGGTAGCGTTCTGCCTGCTCCACTAGTAGTGCATAACGCCGGGCTTGCGTCTCTATTTGCTTTTCGAGCAATGCCAGGTCTTCCTCACTGGCAGCAATGCGTTGGTCCACATCAAGCCGTTGCTGACGATAAATTTTCTTGCTGCGCCCCAACTGCTCTTTGAGCAATTTTTGCTGGCTTTCGTACTCCGCCAATAACACACTCTCGAGACGTTTACCGTCCGCTAATATTCGGTCACCGTTGACCACAATCAAGGGTTGATCCTTCAATACCTGATCACCCTCACGCACCAGCACCTGTTTGATAATACCCGAGCGCTCAGCGTAAACCCGCACAATACCCGAAGCCGGCTCCAGCCAACCGGTTATGCTTTCCTTGCGGGCATAGCTGCTACTGGAAAGCCAGATAATGACGACAGCTACCCAAGTTAATAACAGTGTTAGAATAACAATGTGTGGAAAACGCGGCAGGAGCAGAATTTCACCATGCAGGCGGTCTGTATGCCTTTCTATAGCTTGTTGGCGGAACAATCCTGTCACCACAAATCCCTTATCACAATACTTCGGACAGTTTTAGCCCTATAATTCCCGGGCCTGTAGCTCTGTAAGGGTTTGACTCTAAAAAACTGTCCGAAGTATTTCTATTACATCTTATTCTTTTATTTCGTACTTTATATCCTTTAATATAGCCGTAGTCAACGGAACTATTACACATCACTAGAGCAGCTGCTCTAAAACCAAGAATTCACCCCGGTATGCATCCAGAGTGGTTGTAATCGGTCGCCAGTTATTAATTCCCAGTCTCATCTGACTGATATAGTCCCTTTTTTAAAATGCTACTTCAGAGCTTCCCGACGCTTTGGCAGCCACCGTATTGACCTGTGTCTAAATCACATTCAGTTTTATCTGCTTGGCCTTGCATAGAAGTAATTTTAGGTATAACCTCGAATTTACACCCCCCTTTTTGGTTTTGGAAGTACGACAATATAGTTGAATTATACTTTGTCGCATACTCTTTGCTTGATGGGTACTTGCTATGTGAAGTACCAGTATGTAAATCAAATGTAACAGTGAAATTAACCTGAGTAGGACCACAAATTACAACACCGCAATCAAAACAGGCACCTACTTTGCCAACACCCCATATATCATGACCAGCCCAACCATCATACCAAGTTAAGAATGTATAGCTTTGCTTGCTGATATCTTGTTCAGCTTGTTTCTTTGGAGAACTGTACGTGGAGCTACAGGCTGCTAGCGATATTACCATAAAGAAAATTGCTGAAAATAAAACTCGATGTTTATATGCCATAGTACTTCTAACGCCGCCGGCAGGGGCAGCTTACCTTGTGCGCGTTTTGCGCGAAAAATAGGAGCACAGTGACCTGCGCAAAAGGTACACAAGATAAACTGTCCCGCGGAGGACCGAAGGCCCAGACCAAATTGCCCGGCCTTGTTATGCATTATCTTGGATGAATGCTTGCAGTTCCTCTGAGAGCGAGGAAACGTCATCAGGAGAAACGAGACCTTCAGAGACAATTAGTGCCAGGTGTATTTTTGCATTAGACCGCCTAAGATCATCGAAAATTAAAGCTAATCGTTTATTATAATTTTCCGCCATTTTATAAACGTACAAAAATTTACCGTGCTTGCTAGAGCTTTCTTTAGCAATCGCCTCATCTATATCAGCCATCGCACGCTCACAGAAAATTTCCAACGCCTTTTCTTTAATTTTTT
The DNA here is from genome assembly GCF_041447265.1 of Microbulbifer epialgicus. Taxonomy (NCBI): domain Bacteria; kingdom Pseudomonadati; phylum Pseudomonadota; class Gammaproteobacteria; order Cellvibrionales; family Microbulbiferaceae; genus Microbulbifer; species Microbulbifer epialgicus. The sequence goes on along the minus strand of NZ_JBGMEK010000123.1, from coordinate 1,426 downwards.
TAACTTTCTTCCAGTCTGCTTCAGAGATCATACTTTTCTCGATGATGCATAACGTCTTTAGCAAGGACTCGACGTCAGGATCGTCTCTTGGCTAAATTTGTTATGTTTGGCGCTGTAAATTCGTACCCTATTTTTACCAAGCCGACTAAAGATCCATTAACATAAAATGCTAATGCGGCGATAAAAAATAGGACTACTTGAAAAATGAAACCTGCCAAATGGACACTTTCACTTTGATAGACTATTACGAGCACAATGAAGGATGTTATTAACCCTACAATATTAAACCTTGAATATAGGCGAACAGCTCTCTCTAGATTTGTATACTGATGATTAACGTAGAATCCACAAGATAATTCATGGGCTGACATCGCAAAAAAAGTTAATGCTCCAGCAGCAAATGCAACCCCATTAAGTATTTTATCCCAATCATCCATTCTCCATGCTAAAGCGCAATAGATTGCAACAAACCCCATTCCTTTTAGGCACTTCCATTGAAAGGACGCAATAACAGATATGTACTCTGTACCGTACTTTTTTATCATTTTTGATCTGGCCGACCAAAAAGCAAACGCCCAAATAAAGGGTATTATTAACATTAAATACGATGTGTAATCTTGAATCACTACTTAAACTCTTTGTGAAACATAACGCCTTGCCTGTATTTTATACACATCATTTAAATCCATTTAAAGCCTCCGCTGTCTCCATATAATTGAGTAGTTTAGTGTATCCCTGCCAAACAGTTTTAGCTCCCGGCTCACCATCACCGCTACGCCCCAAAAAGCCGCCAAGGCCTGCCAGCATACGAGTTATATCTCTCATACTTGGAAGTTCATTTGGTGGGGAAGTTTTACCTTGCATCATCCATATCATACGCCATTCTTTTTCAGAATAGGCACTCGTGCACGGCGCATCAGGAAGCCTTCGTGCTCGTGTTGTCATGGAATGTAGCCGCCATCCTATAATCATATAGATCGCAATACAATTCAACATTCGCTGCTCAGTTCTAAAGCGGTTACTTTCTATCTGACAGCCGCCTTTCACCACTCTAAAATAGGTTTCAATTTCCCACCGACTTCGATACCATTCAATGATGATCCTCGCTTGCTTAAAGTCCTCAACTGCAAGATCGGTCAGCAGCATCCATTCAATACCTTTTTTGCCTTCTGGTGGGCTTAATTCCTTGGCAAAGACGGCGTAGAGAGAAAGAGGTCGTTTTGATTTTCCTTTTCCCTGTAATCTTACTTCTGCAATGGATACACTGACCTTAGCTTCCCTTTCTGGTTCTCCATTCTATTTTGGGATATCTGCTGTATATTTCCCAACAGATTTTTGTTTGGTCATGTAGTCCCAAAGTAAAGTCGTATCTTCTCCATCGACCTCTAAGGTACGATTGGCCTTGGCTCGAATGATATAACTTGCA